>JAAVBM010000015.1 GCA_014803505.1 bacterium
AAATTATGAAGAAAAAAATAATTATTTTTGATTTAGACGGAACATTATTAAATACTTTGAATGATTTGGCTGATAGTACTAATTTTGCACTCCAACAGCTAAATTATCCTGAGAGATCTATTGATGAAATTTGCCAATTTGTTGGTAATGGTGTTGCTAAGTTAATAGAAAGAGCCATTCCATGCGGAAAAAATAATTCAAATTTTGATAAGTGTTTAGCAATTTTCAAAGAGCATTATTCTGCAAATATGTACAATAAAACATTGCCTTATGATGGTGTATTAGAATTACTTCAAAATCTAAAATCTTTAGGATATAAAACTGCCGTTGTGTCAAATAAATTTGATGCGGCAGTTAAAGAACTTTGCTCAAAATATTTTGGAGAACTTATTGATAGTGCGGTTGGTGAAAATGAAGTTTGCGGTATTAAAAAGAAACCTGCTCCTGATACTGTACTAAAGGTTTTAAAAGATTTTTCTTTAGCTTCAGATGATGCTGTATATGTTGGAGATTCTGATGTAGATATTATGACTGCTAAAAATTCTAATATGGAATGTATTAGTGTCACATGGGGGTTTAGAGATAGGAATTTTTTAATAAAACATGGTGCTGATAAAATTATTGATAATCCATCACAAATAATAGAGTACTTAGATTGTCTGAATGGCTAATTGAATATATTTATACTCCCTTTTAATTTGTAAATGTGCAGGGGGGATAATTATGTCATTACAAATAAAAAATGTTCATGCTCGTCAAATACTTGATTCTCGTGGAAATCCTACTTTAGAAGTTGATGTTGTCTTGAATTGCGGAATTACCGGCACTGCTTCGGTTCCGTCAGGAGCTTCTACCGGTAAGTTTGAAGCGGTAGAACTTCGTGATAATGAAGATGAGTATTGCGGAAAAAGTGTTAAAAAAGCTGTTCATAATGTGAATAAAGTTATTGCACCTGCAATTTTGAATCAAAACGTTACCAGTCAATATCATATTGATAAAATAATGAAAAATTTGGATGGAACGAATAATAAAAGAATGCTTGGAGCTAATTCTATATTAGGCGTTTCAATGGCTTGTGTTCGAGCTGCTGCAAATTATTATAAGATTCCATTATACGAGTATATAGGTGGAATATTTGGCAGAACTATGCCAGTTCCGATGATGAATATTTTAAATGGGGGAGTTCATGCAAATAATGGTCTTGAATTCCAAGAATTTATGATTGCTCCTGTTGGCGCAGAAAGTTTTGCTCATGCTCTTCAAATGGGGGCTGAGGTATTTTATAGTTTGAAAAGTATATTGATAAATCGTAATCTTTCAACAGGTGTAGGTGATGAAGGCGGATTTGCGCCTTCTCTTGAAACAAATACTGAAGCTTTAGAACTTATAGTAGAAGCTATTCAAAAAGCAGGTTATTCGACTGATAATGTGAAAATTTGTTTAGATGTAGCAGCAAGTGAATTTTATAATTGTGATAAATATTTCATCCGTGATTATGGCTATTCTAATGTTGAATTTGTTGAAATTCTGGAAAACTTGGTTAATAAATTCCCGATTATTTCAATAGAAGATGGCATGAGTCAGGAAGATTGGGAGGGGTGGAAACTTTTAACTCAAAGACTTGGTTATAAATGCCAGTTGGTAGGTGATGATTTATTTGTTACTAATATTGAACGTATAAAGACAGGTGTTAAAAAATCAATTGCTAATTCTGTATTGATAAAACCTAATCAAATAGGTACGGTTTCGGAAACTTTGGATGCAATCAATTATGCGCAAATTCATGGTTATACAACAGTTATATCTCATCGTTCTGGAGAGACTGAAGATACATTTATTGCTGATTTAGCAGTGGCAGTAAATAGCGGTCAAATAAAAACAGGCTCTCTTTCCCGTTCTGAGCGTATTGCAAAATATAACCGCTTGTTAAAAATAGAAAAACATCTTGGAAATAGTGCAAAATATTTGGGTCTAGAAGCATTTAATCCAAAGAAAGTTCAAGGATAATTGTAGAATACTTATTGTGTAAAGTTTGATTATTTTTTTTTATTTTTTATAATTTTATTAGCCTTTTATAATATTTTGAAGTAAGGAAAATAAAATTATGATTATAATTATGGAACGAGATGCGACGGCGGAAAATATTCAAGCTGTAACAAGTTTATTAGAATCACATGGTTTTCAAGTTATTGTCCATGAAGGAGATGTCCATATCGTAATTGATGCGTTAGGTGATAAAACAACATTATCTCCGGGACGAATTGATGCAATGGATGGTGTTAAAAAGATTAAATTTATTCGTGAACCTTTTAGATTAGCTTCTCGTGACAGAAAAACTGAAGATACCGTTATTGAATTTGAAAACGGTGTCAAAATTGGTGGTGCAAATCGCCCTGTATCAATGGTGGGTCCTTGTTCTGTAGAAGATGATTATGAAGGGCTTTTACAGGTGGCATTAGCAGCTAAAGAATTGGGCTGTCAATTCTTGCGAGGTGGAGCTTTTAAACCAAGAACATCACCTTATGATTTTGATGGATTAGGTGAAAAGGCTTTACAATATCTGGCAAAGGCTAAAGAAGAAACAGGACTTCTTGTAGTTACTGAATTGATGGATTCATCTGATTTGGATATGGTTTGTGACTATGCGGATGTTATTCAAATAGGGGCAAGAAATATGCAGAATTTCAAGCTTTTGAAGTCTGTTGGTAGATGTAATAAACCAATTATTTTGAAACGCGGACCTTCAAGTACGATTCGCGAGTTCTTACTTGCAGCTGAACATATTATGTATAACGGTAATGAAAGAGTTATTCTTTGTGAACGTGGTTTGAAAAGTTTTGATAGTGCTTTCACAAGAAACTTACTTGATATTTCGGCAGTTCCTGTGATTAAGAAGTATTCGCATTTACCAATAATTGTAGATCCAAGTCATGGTACAGGTCAACGATACTTGATAGAACCGATGGCAAAAGCGGGACTTGTAGTAGGTGCGGATGGCGTTATGGTGGAAGTTCATCATAATCCGGCGCAGGCATTGAGTGATGGGAAACAAAGTTTATCAATTCCTCAGTTTAAAGAAATATTTACACGCATAAATGGATTGATAGATACTCTTCATTTAGAAAAAAGTACATCTCTTTTGAATCTGGAATAGCAGTATTTATCGAAAAAATAAAAAATTTCTAAGAAAAATATAAAAAAGGGCTTTACAAAGAAAATTTATCATGTATAATAAATTTTGCAAGGGTACTTAAAGATCCAAGCGAACTCAGAAATGGGGGTTTAGCTCAGCTGGTAGAGCACCTGCTTTGCACGCAGGGGGTCAGGAGTTCGAATCTCCTAACCTCCACCATTTTTAAAAAAAGACCGCGTAAGCGGTCTTTTTTATTGTATTTTAATAATTGTGTAAATGTCTTGTGTCAGGGATTTTGACATAAAATATTGTAAGTTTGGCATTTTGGTCGGAAGTATTATATGTTTTTTATTAGAACTTACTTTTTTACATAAAAGGGCATAAAAATGAGAAAAGCATCTGAAGAATAAATTAAATGTATTTTGTTTATCCAATGTAAAGATTTATACTAAACTCCTAAAGTTTTTTCAAAAAATACCGATATAGTGTTATGTATATAACAAGAAGGTAAAGAAAATGGGTTTCAACGACTTTTGGGTAAACAATAACGGAAAAAAGGAACAGTTGAACAATACACAACACGGAGTGCGCAAAGACCAAGTTGACAAAAAGCACTACAATCTTTTTGATGCCTATGATACCAATAACGATGGAACTCTTGAGGATTGTGAATTAAATACTCTTTTTACAGGTTTAACCAAATTTTCCGGTAGCGACAAAGTTTTGGATACTGCTGAAAATAAACAAGTTGCAAGTTTGTTTGCAAACCAAGCCGGCATACAAGATGTAGATTTTATGGGATTTGTGAAATCTGTTTCAGACGCATCAGAACAAATCATTTCAAGTTTAACTTCAAAAGGTGTTGACGGCGGTAATGTAATTACAACAACATATAAAAACGGACTTGTAGAAACAATTTATTATTACCCTGATGGTGAATTTAAACTCAAAACTCAAAAACAAGATTCTGTAACAGAGTCAACAACATATGTTTATACAAATGATGGGAAAGAATACAAACAATGTTCTCAAGATGAATTAGATAAAATGATTAAAGCTGATTACAAAAAGTATAAAGCTGCAAATAGTCAAAATGGTACAAGGAGCAATGATGGATTCTCCTCAATAAATATTATAATGGGTCCTGATGTCTATAAATCAGATTATATGAAAAGACACAACGTCAATCCAATCACAAATAGAAGCGAAATCCATATAGATAATACAGATATGTCAGAACGAGCGCAAGCAGAAGCTGAGATTAAGGATTTTGTAGTTTCGCATTTTGTGCAGACTCATAAAGATTGTCAAACTGCATTGGATACAATGGGTATCTTAGACGATATTGGAGCTGCAATAAATGCAGGAGCAGGTGAATTATGGAATAGTTGTAAAAATATTTATAACAAATATTTTGGAGATGGAACAGAATCTGATTACCAAAACTTCTATGAATTAGTTAAAAATTTTGAACCTAACTATGGTAAAGCTCTTGTTGCAGAAGGCAATCTTGCAGATATGCGTGTTCATTCGGTTGGATATTTCACTGGCGAAACCGGTAAGATTGATGCTGAAAAAGGTTTAAGATTCCAACAAATAACTGAACGATACCAAAATGCAACAATTTTGAAGTCAAGAATAGATATTTTAAAAGATGCGATGCGTGAAATTAGTATGTATGAAAATGAGCAAAACGCATTGATATATGCACCGGCTCAAAGTGAAGGTATGAATCCAACGTCACATATTTTGAAAGCGAATAGTTTACTTTTACAATATTTTGATGGTGATAAAGAAGCCGTAAATCTCTTACTCAGTGGAGCAATTGGAAATACTCAGTCTACAATAAATGCAATAAAAGGAATTGCAGATGATACGCAAAAGATGTTTGATTCTGTAACGAATGGTAAAAGCTTTGATGAAATAAAAAATGATTACCAAACCCAATACAAAGAAATGTACGAAACAGATTTTGTACCTGATGAATTAACTGAAAAAATAATGGATGCAAAAGCAACTGGTGGAATGGTAAAACTTGCAGCAATTACAGCGATTTCTATTTTGATTACAAAGAGTCCTGTTATAGCAGAGATTTCTGCAGCGGCTGGCGGTGCAGAAGTTACAGGAGCTGCTGCCAATATGATTAGAACACTTGCTACAAAATACGGTGCAACAGCAGTTCAACAAGGTATTAAATTCGCAATGACAAGTGGAACACTTGCAACAGATGTTGGTTTGACTTTATTAAACCAAGTTACAAGTGAACACGGAGTTAATGGAGAAGAACTTTGGGAAAGTACTAAAGATTCAGCGAAGTATATTTATTTTGGTGCATATGTTGGCGCACCACTCGCTCAAGCGGTTTCAAAACAACTAGGTAAAATCGGAGCAACCGCAAATTTGTTTGAAGGTGGAGTAAAAAGTGCAAACGGAGCAATTCAAACAACAAGTATTAGTGGTGAAAAATTAGTTCAAAACCTTATGAAAGGCGGCAGTAAAGTTTTAACAACAGGTGGAGCATTTTTGACAGATGTTGCAGCGTTTTCAGCGTTGGAAGTTGCAACAGAAGGAATGGATCCTTTAACCGCAGGTAAAGAACAAACTGAAATGCTTGGTAAATTGAAGGTTATGAACCACTTTATCGAGTATATGCTTGGGGGTAAGGTACATGTCGGAATGTCAAAAGCTCAAATGGATGCTACGATAGAGCGTTCAGGTATAAAGAACTGGGATATTAAAGAGATAAAAGCTCCGAATAAGATAGTTTATGAAGTTGAAGTAGGTGAAGGTTTACCGCCTATGAGATTTGAGGATAAAAACCAACTTGCGACTGCTATGTTGGATAAAATTGCTGGTACATTCAACGATGAACTTTCTATGTCTGCTGATTCAAAAACCGATTCGGAAACAGAATTCAATAATATCTTAAAAGATTCTTCCAATGAAGTTAATAAATCTCTATCACAGGGAATGAGTGAACAAGATAATGCAATACTTCGCAATGCACGTAAGGAAAATCCTGCTGGACTTGTGGAAGAAAGAGTTTTAACTGAAGTTGCGAAAGATATGAATGATGAAGGTATGCGTTTAAATACTGCAGAATCACTCGATGCAGAACTTGATTTCGCAATGGAAAATCCTGATGCTCCGGTGGAAAATTTTGAAGCCTTATCATTAATTATTGATGGTAAATTAAATGAACACTTAACCCAGCGTTATGATGAAATGGGTAAAGTGTTTAGTGAAATTGCTCAAAAACGTTCTGCAGATATTAAAGAACTTGCAAAAGCTAATCCAAAAAATAAACAAGTTGTCGCTGAGGGAATTGTAAAAATTCTTGCAGAGGAACTTGGTATGAAAGGTTTTGAGCCGCCTATTAAGTTTGAGAATACAGATGGTGGAGATGGTTATGCCGATTGGCCAAATGGCAAAATCGTAATAAATAAGAATATCACGAATGTTGAACAATTGACAAAAATTCTATCTCACGAGTTTGTACATATGTTACAGTATAGAGATGTATTGGCTCAATATGGTAAACAAGGTTTGGTGGATTTAATTAACAATGATAAATCAATTCCAGCTGATAAGAAAGAAGAATGTATTCAAAATGCATTGAATAACGAATATAACAAAAATTTGTTATCTAGTTATGATTTCCATAATGCACAAACAGGATCAGTAGAAGATTATATCAGAAGAATTTACAAAGAAGAGTTTACAAATACAATTGGAACTGATGATATGGTAGGTTATACAAATCAGGTTACTGAGAGAGAAGCATATCATTTGGGAAGTGAAAAACTCGGTGAAAATACTGAAGGTTTGCATGATGTTTTAGCTAGTCCGTCTTCACATCAAGAACGTTTAGCACAACTGAGAGCAAAACTAAAGACAGGACAAGATGTAACTAATAATAATGAAGTTTTAAAAGAAAATTCGACAACAATAGAAAATTTTGAAATAGATGAATTTGGACAATTTCATAGAAAAGGTGTTCCTACGGGTTTTGTTGAATCTGCAAATGTATCAGAACTAATAAAAACATTACCGAAACACATACAACCAAAAGCTAATAATTTATTGAATGCGATAAAAAATAATCGTGAATATAGAAATTATTCTGATAGTTCAGTTGCACTTAGTGAATTTGAAACTGTTCTTGAACGTTGTAAAATCGATGGTGAAATTGATGAAAATTTACTATCGTATGCACAAAAATTATGCGAAATTACAGGGAATAAAATCGATCAATATTTAGCTAGTGGTCAGATATCGGATGTTCGATTTTTACTGTATCGTATGCAGTCTGCATCTCCTGAAATTCGACAACAAATGTTTAATGCTGCAAAAGAATTATATACAATGCCTAATTGTCGAAATAGCGTTGTTGAAATGATGGTTTATTCTTGTGTTGAACAAAATTCTGGTGTAATAACTTTTAATTCAAAAGCATTTAATAAAATAAAAGACATGATTCAGAATAAACCTGAACATCATAAGTATAGACAAGACTATTCATACTCTCTTAGAGTCGCAGAAATTGCAAAAAGTTCAGTCATTGAAAGATGTGACGAAAACGGGAATTATGTTAGAAGTTTTGATGAAGTCGGATTTGAATTAGCCAAAATCTATGATGCTTCAAGTTCTCTTATTGTCCATATTTCATTTAATGAAGCTAGAATGTACAATGATGGTAATTTTGAACTTTCTAATTTGTCAAAAAGTTCGCAAAGAGATATTGCAAAAATTTTGATAGAGCGTATAAAAGCCCGTACAAATGGTAAGTATGACTCTGAAATAAATGATATTTTAAATAGCTGTAATGACAATCCTGCCAAATTGTTTGCGGCAAATTATATGTTGGAAAATTTACATCTCAACAAGTTTGATACTTATCAACTATTAAAAGAATTTAGATCAACAGAAACAGTTGTATCAGATTTGCAGAGGTTGAGTAATAATATTAATATAGTAAAAGGCCTTAACTTATACGATGGTACCGGGACAAACATTATTCTAACTGAATTATTGAAAAGTGGTCTTGATGCTAAAGAAGTATTACCAATTTTGAAGAATAAAGAAATATTCAAATTTAATTTTGGAAGTTTAGAAACAATTTTTTCAGTTGTTAATGTAAGCAAAGGTAAAGACGTTCCTTATTATAGTTCTCAACCGGAATTTCTTCTTCATCAGATTAATAATAGAATAATGCCTGATGTTAATTTGGTTAAAGCCTTATATGAATCAGGTGTGGACGTTATTAAAATGCAAACAGATGCACTTTATCAAGCGGAATATCATTTGCCTGAAATTAAAACCCCATCTGATAAATCAAGTTTCTTACAAAATATTCTTTCAACATGGGAAGCTTCCGAAACAAGATTAAAAAATTCTAGAGAATCAGAAAATATTTTAACTTATATTGAATCAGGAATACCTGAATTTGCAGATTTACCTAATAAGCAACAAACCGTTACTCTTTTGCAAAATATTATGAATTCTACGGAGTATGCAAAATTGGATAATCAATCCAAAACTATATTAAAATACTCTGTGATTCTGAAAGACATTCCTCCAGAAACTCAAAAAGCTATTCTAAAAGAGTATAATGTGCCGGATAATTTATGCAAACGTATTCAATGGATTTCAAAAAACTATGGTGGATTTGGTGATTACGTAAATGCGGCTTATCTGCAAAATGGTAATGATTTTGAAGTATATAAGATATTTAAAACAGAACAATCTAAATTAACCTCTGACGTGTCGTTACCGGATTTTAACGCAATTCAAGCGAATATTAGTAAGGCAAGAACCAATAATAATTTATTGTATGCTTCGCAAATTGTAAATGCAAATTTGATTCCGGAACGAACAATTAAAATTGGTCTTCAAAATTTGACAGTACGCGTTTTAGATTTTTCTGACCCTAATTTGAGTAGCGACTTGTCACAATATGGTTTTGAACCTGGAACAACAAAAGAAAATTTAAGGCTTATAACTCACATGTTTAATACCGGAACCGGTTCAGAAACACGTAAAGTAATTAGCGTAATGAACGCTATCACAAATCCTAACAGTGAAGGGATAACTGTTTCTGCAACATTCAGACCTGTGAGCGAAAATGAAACTTTTGGAGATGGATTGGGAATTGTCGTTTCAAGCAATGAGGTTACATCTGTTCCTGCGGCTCTAAATACCGGCTTCCATTCAGGATTGCATAAAACTGATAGAACTTATACTAACTGGTTATTCTCCCAAACTTCAGAAGTTAATCCTAATATCCCATTATATTACGAAGAAAATTTACATGCACAAGCTCGTACATTCTTAAAAGAAAGTCTTCTTAAAGAATTGAAAAATAATGGATTTGAACTTAATGATGCTGAATATGCCCAATTAACAAAAGCACTATCTAATCACAAATATTTATCTAATATTCCGACTGTAAAAATAGGTGATAAAGTTATTCCAAAAGATGTTTTATCTCAAACTATTCGTTCAAGTCAAGACAAACTTATAGAAGGCAGCGACGGCTCGTTTAATGAAGTGCTTGTGAATAATCCTAAAATTCAAGCTATTGTTACTAATAATGATATAAAATATCTATCTCCATCTTTAATCACATATGCACAAAAACATAATTTGCCGATTATTAAAGTAAATTAACTAATGAACAAGTTCAGTTTTAGAAAACCGAACTTGTTTTTTTACTAATAATTTGGTCTACTACGATAATAACCTTTGACTTTTGTACCATCAGAACGATTATAAGTATTTACATAAACAACACTACCACTAGTCATAGCTTCTCGTTGTAAATCTCCATCAGTTGGCATTGTTCCATTCATAGCCTGTATCTGAGCATCAATCTCTTTTTCAAGTTTTGAAAATTCATCAGAAGTCATAGCTCCAATGTCTTCTCGAGTATATATACGCTTATTACCGGTTAAAGGATTGGCATAATCACTCAACCCAGATTGATTTTGTTGGATTGGAGTATTCCATGATTTCAAATCTAGGATCTGAGCTAATTGGTTTATATCAAAATTTGTGGCATGCCCTGTTGGTATTCCTTCAGGTTGTTTTAAACTTTCAGGTATTGCCATTGGTATATTATCCCAAGGATTTGTAGTATTCTGTTGACTTTGATTGTTAGGATTAACTATTAAATCATTCAAGTTCGGAGAATTGTTTTGCATGGAATTATTGTATTCAATTCCCAATTTGAATGGAGTATTTTCATTATATGTTAAATTTGGTTTATTGGTAAGATCATTATTATTATTATTTATGGGATTTGGGGTTCCTGTAATACTTGATACATCATAATCTGCAAATTTTTTCATATAACTTTCTACACTTGTACCAAATGCATCTTTTGGAATATTTTTACCATTACTTTGCAAATATTCTTTTACGGCTCCAGGTCCTTTAAGATGTGCTGCTGCTAATAAACCTGATTGGGTTATTTTTACACCGTTAATTTCTTTACCAATATATTTGTCAGCGCCAATTGCTTTTAATTGATTCCATTGCGCTTGTTTAAATGTTTTTTGTGCATTTTCTTGTGATTGTTTATTATTTAAAAAATCTTGAACATTATATATACCATCTTTGCCTGTAAATTGACCAGTCCAATCATTATTATATATTCTTGAAGTTTTTTTGTAATATCCTGCATCTACCATTGCAGCTTCACCCATTTGATACTTACCGAGATAGCCATATTTGTTGATAGAAGAATAATTTCCGCCAGATTCTCTAACACCTAAATCATTATAAAATTCATCTATATTTTTTGTCATAAAATTTCCTTACGATTTTCACTACAAACTAGAGTATTTAATAATTTAAATACCCTTTACTACGTATAATTTAAATAGTTATTATTTCCCTTTTATATTTGTGATTTCAGATACATTATAGTTAGAGAAATCCTTTAAATAGTTCTTGAATTTTTCGTCTTGTTCATAGTTATAATAATATTTACTATTGAACTTTGCTCTCATTGACTTAAAATCAAAAGCACTAGAGCTATAGAATATGATATCTTTATAACCATTTGTTTTATTTGGTAAAACATAAAAATTTTTATTTGTTTCTATATTTATCATATACTTTGCGATATTTTGATAAACATTATTTTGTTTTTCAAGAATAAATAAAGAAGTCCCTGCAGTACCCGAATAGTATGTCGAGAAAATAATACCAATAATCTCTTTTTTACCGTCATCGTTTAAATCGGTTTCAAAAGCACTTACTGTTTTTAGTTTGATATTTGCCAAATCTTGTGCTTCTTTTGGGGTTTTTCCCAATTCTTTTAATACAAATCTATATAATATTTTGCTCGGCTTAACTTGTTTTTGCTTTAAGAAGTTATATTCAATAGTTCCATTAGAATGAGTAATCGGCTTGTTTTTTAACATATTACAACCAAAAGTAGGACAAGTTATAAATGAAAATATTAAAAATAGAATCCATATTTTTTTCATACACATATTTTACAAATAAATTTAAAATTTTCAAATTTTTTACATAGTGATTCCCTCCTATATTTTGTCTGATATTTTTTTATATTTATTACGAACATTCACATTATAAAAATTTATACAATAGCCCACAAGTCCGTATTTTTACGGAGGTCAAGTGTCTAATTGACAATGGAAACTCCCATATCATCATGGTTTTAGTTTAATTTTATGGTGTAAAAGTAATAAAATTTACATTATTTTTGTAACAATTTTGCTTAATATTAGTGTCTTTCAAGGGGTTGATAAATTTTTAATTAACAAGTATAACTTACAGCTCTTGTACTTGTTAATTCTAAATATTTAGATATAATTATTTTATGAAAATTCAACCATTATATTTAAATAATAATTTTACAAATCAGCAGACTTTTAAAGGAATGCATGTTATAGATTCTAATGTGCAAAAACTTTTATTAACAACTCTTGAACCAAAACAATTAGATGCATTGGCTGGTATTATAAAGGAGCAACAAAATAATTCTGTTCATGTATTACTGGATTCAAAGAATGGAAGACGACTTAAGGCTTCACTTTTTTCTGCTTATCGATTAAAAGACCTTAAAGAAAAATATGAACAAATACCTGTTTTGGAATCAAAATTCCATTTTATAAAACGTATTGCAAAAATTGCCAACAAATATAAAGAACAAGTAAAAGATTTTGAAGTTCTTAGACTAAATTGGGATTATTCTATGTTGCCTGAATGGAAATCTAAAATGTACTTGTAATATTTTTTATTTTTGAGCTTTTTTTGTTAATTGTTCTAACTGTTCAATCACTCTATATACGTGTCTTAGAAAACTATCTTCGTATTCACCTTCTCCTACTATTTTAGGTATTGAATAATTATTGTATTCTCTTACACGAATTCTAATATTAGGTAATTCTAATTTTAATTTTGAAATTTTTTGTGCAATTGTATCGTGAATAGTTATATTCATAGCCGGAGATGGTACTTCTTGAATATATTCTCTATCTTCTGCTTTAACCCATCTTACATTATTCTTTTTAGTTATGAATTTCATAGGCTTATTGTCATTTTTATAAATAATACTTCTTTCAGCCTCTGAACCCGTGGTTCTGTGTTTTACTTTCACATCAACCATTTGTGATGTAATGTTATCGGCTTTAGATTCTTTAAAAAACATATCTACACTGATATTGTTTTTCTTTGCAAAATTTTCAATAACGCCTTTTGCTCTTTCCAAAATTCTAAATTCTTCCGGAAGAAATTCAGTATCAGCTTTATAGCTGATGTTAACTAAATTTTTTGCTGTGTTATGTCTATTTGGTGTAAAATAGCTCAAAACTTTATTTAACATATATTTACCTCAATTTTAAATAATACTTTTTGGAGGATTCGCGATTTGGTGTTCAACACGTTCTTTTATTGCACCAATCGGATCGTAGTAAGGTGATACGGTCATAACTCTTGCAGCTACATCCGGATAATAATAAATAAATCTTAGTTCACTTGTGGTTAAAGGTTTTTGAGTGTGAACGTTTGCGTATCTGGCAAGTTCCAAAATATTACGAGCTTCGTGTTCATCTTTAAATTCTATTTCAAGGTTATTGTAAACATTACGGAAACCTTTGATTCCACCGTATTCTCCGGTTGTAATCATTCTTCCTGTTTCAATAATTTCAGGTTCGCCTCTTCCAAGTTCTTCAAAGTCATAAAGTTCATAGTTTCTACGATCTTTTAATGCTCCGTCAGCGTGAATTCCTGATTCGTGAGCAAAAGCGTTGTCACCTACTGCAGGCTGGTTAATAGGTATATCTACCCCAAAAGCGTATGCTGTGTATTTTGCAAGCTGCCAAGCTCTATCCAGTTTGATATTTTCATCAATTTGGTATTTATTTTTGAATCCTGCAGATTTCAGGCAGGCTAGCAGGCATGAAACTAAGTCTGCGTTTCCGGCTCTTTCACCCATTCCGTTTATTGCAGTATTTATGTATGCATCAACTCCCGCATCAATCGCAGCTCTTGCACCCATTACAGAGCAAGCTGTTGCCATTCCTAAGTCGTTATGATAGTGAAGTTCAATTGACATTTGTGTTGCTTTAGCAATTTTATATATTCTGTCATATGTTGTTTGAGGATCTTCAAACCCAAGAGTATCGCAATATCTGAAACGATGTGCTCCTGATTTTTTAGCTTCGGTTGCATATTTTATTAAATAATCTAAATCGCTTCTTGAAGC
This sequence comes from bacterium, assembly GCA_014803505.1. Classification (GTDB taxonomy): domain Bacteria; phylum Cyanobacteriota; class Vampirovibrionia; order Gastranaerophilales; family Gastranaerophilaceae; genus Zag111. The sequence continues at coordinate 13,872 of JAAVBM010000015.1, forward strand.
ATCTTCAGCATTTACTCCAATAATTTTTGCACCTTTGTCAATTGCACATTCAACGGCTTCTTTTGTCATTTTTATAATATCATCAGGGGTCTTTTTGCCCAGATATTTTCCGTTAATCATTTGTTCTGAAGTTGATTGTGATAGATTAACATATTGAAGATCCGGAACATTTTTGAATGATTGTTCTACATCAGAGGCAATACCACGCATCCAGCCAGATAGTTTTGTTGTTTTAATTGCGTTACGTTTAACAAGTTCAAGGTTACCGTTCAAATAATTAAGCTCGTGTTGTGTTGTTGGGAAACCAAATTCTGATTGTGTTATTCCCATATCATCGAGCATTAAGTTTATAATTGTTTTTTGTAATTTTGCTAACCCTAAGCGTGAAGTTTGAACTCCATCTCTGTTTGTAACATCTACAAAATATATTCTATTGTCTGTCATGTATTTATCCCCTTTGTATTATTCCTATTATACACAAAATTATGTTAATTAACTTGCTTTTTTATATAAAATTAATTACAATTATTGTTAAAGAGCTTATTATGACTATGAAAAATGATACTAAAACTTTAGATAAAAAAATTAAAAAAGAAATTAAAACAGGAAATGTTAAATCTGCTATTGAATTATGTCAGATTGGTCTACAAAAAGATCCGACAAATGCAGAGTTACATTTAAGATTGGGTGACTTGTATTTAGCATGGCATTTGGATATTTATTCTTCTTGTCAGTATATTGATGAGGCAATTACAGAATATCAAATTGCGTTAGAATCATATATAGATTCTTATGAAATCTATTTCAAAATAGGTAAAGCTCAATTCTATAAAGGTGATTTGGATAAGGCTATAAATTATTTTGAAATGGCTGTTAAAAAGAATCCGAAATATTCCGATGCATATTATATGCTTGCGGAAACGTATACGAAAAAGGCAAGATTTTTGGATGCGGAACTTAATGTAAAAAAAGCGATTCAATACAGTCCTTTCGCCAGTTCCAGAGCTCATTTTCTTTTACATAATTTATATAAAGTTTCATCTTTCAGAGTATTTAAAAATAAGATTAAGTCATCTTATGAATATTTAATGGCTATGTTAACACTACCATTTGATGTTGAAGCTCTTAAAAAAGTTAAAGAGTCTTTGACATATATTAAATTTATGCCTATTTTGATGAAAGGCTATTTGAAAATTCAATCAAATGGGCTTGATAATGCTATTGATACTTATATTGAAGCTGTAGATAAGGCTCCGGGGTTTGTGCCTTTATATTGCTTGTTAGGTGATATTTATTCAGCACTTGGTCAGTTTGAAAATGCTATTACTGAATATAAAATGGCTATATGGCTTGATTGTTTAAATATTCCTGCATATCGTCATTTGTGTAAAGCATATGAAGATATTGGGGATTATGACAATGCGGTAGAAGTTTATAACAAACTTATTCAAATTATGCCTAATATGCCTGAATTTCATTCAAACTTGGCGAATATTCTTTATGTAAAAGGTGATATAGAACAAGCTGTTTCGCATTTTCAAACAGCTATTACACTTAATCCTAGTAAAGAATGGACAAGTGTTGTAAACCAAACTTTAGGTTTTGTTTTTCAGGAAGCAAAGCAGGATTTGGATGCAGCTATTACTTCTTATCAAAGTGCTTATCTTTTAACTCCTGAAGATATTGATATTTATATCAATTTAGGAAGTGCGTTTTATGATAAAGAAGATTATGAAAATGCTCTTGCTGTTTATCGTAACGCTCTTGATTTAGATCCTAAAAATGCAAAAATTCATTGTAATTTAGGGTTTTTATATTGGGGTAAGGGTGACACTGATGAGGCAATTAGAGAATATGAATATGCGATTGAGTATGATAAAACTTATTCTATTGCTTATAATAATTTAGGTGTTATTTATCTTGATGATTTGGGCAGGGTTCAAAATGCTATAGAAATGTTTAAAAAAGCAGTTGAATATAATCCTAACTATGCTCTTGCTCATTTTAATCTTGCTCGTTCAATTGCTATTACCGGTGAAAAAATTGAAGCTGCAAAACTTTATCAAATTGCACAGGATGTAAATAAGATTACAAATGAGATTGATCCGCAAGATATTACAGATAAAATAAATGCTTTATTTGACTAAAAGTTTTTTGCATATAATTAGGAGACATATATGAAGGTTGCTGTAATTTCTGATGATACATTTGATAAGGAATCTCTTAAAAAATATATCGAATTTGATGATAAATATACTTTAGGATGTGTAGTGAAAGATATTGCACTTGCACATTCTTATTTAAATGGCTTTGGTTATGATGTTATTGTTGTAGATTATTATAATAAAAAATTTGGTATTGAGGAAATAATAGGTTTAGGTAATGAGTATTCAGGAGCTTTACTTGTTTTACTTGCAGATGTTGATGAAAGTGAAGAACTTGAATTGTTAAAAAATTTAGAAGTAGAATTTGCAACTATTTATAATTTGAAAGAAGCAAAGAGTGAAAAGGATTTTGTCGAACATCTTGATGCAATGTTCGATGTAATGAATAAACCGGAAACTCATATCGGTAATATTCTTTTATGGCTGGTTGCATTGATTATTGTTTTTGGAACTTTATATGCTGTGTTTTTTACCAATAATCATCCGTTCTAAATTAAGTTATCTTCATCACTTTCAAATTGTGATATATCTATAGGTAGAGTGAAGCCGAATGTTGAACCGTTATTTGGTTGTGAATTTACAAAAACGTGTCCAAAATGGTGTTTTTCTATTGTTGTTTTTACAAGATGCAAACCTAATCCTGTACCTTTAACACTATGAGTTTTGTTTTCTACTCTGTAGAATCTTTCAAAGACTTTTTTCTGGAATTCAGGAGCAATTCCAATACCTTCATCTCTTACGGTTACAACGATTTGATTATTTTCAAGGTCTTTGTATAATCGCACTTTTATTGTTGAATCTTGCGGAGCGTATTTTATTGCGTTTGAAAGATAATTTGTCAATGCTCTTGCAATGCTGTCATAATTAAACATAAGAAGAGGGATATTTTCTTCTTTTTCTGTTTCTATTTTCAAGTTATGTTCTTTTAATAGTACTTGAACTTGTGATACACAAGAATCTACAAGTTGAGATATATCATTTTCATTTTTTTCAATCTTGGCGTTAGAATCAAGACGTGAAAAATCAAGAATGTCATTAACCATACTGTTTAAACGAATTATTTCAGTGTTAAGAGTTCCAATAAATTCTTTTTGAGTTTCAGTATCAAATTCATCGCCATAGTTATATAGAGTATCAATATAACTTCTTAGTACTGTTACTGGTGTACGAAGTTCGTGGGACACATTGGAGATGAATTGGGATTTCATTTGATCCATTTCAATTTCTCTGGTTACATCAATCAATACGATTATATAGCCGACATAGTCCCCATTTCTTGAAAACATTGGAGATATTATTGATTTTAAAATTCGTCCGTCAATTGTAATATTGAAAATTATAGGTTTAGATGATTTTTCTTCCAAGGATAATTTTTTATATTCTTCAATTTTTTCAGTGAAACAATATTCGCCTTCGGTATCAACATAGTTTTGGATATTTGTGTTTAATAATTGATCGTCCTCAAGTTCAAGTAATTCTTTAGCGTGATTGTTTATTAACACAACCGTATCATTGTTATCACATACAACTACACCGTTTACGATACTCATAAGAACGGCTTCAAGTTTATTTCTTTCCAGAGTGAGTTGTTCAATATTTTGTTCTTCGTATATATTTAGGCGTGTAGACATATCATTGAATGCTTTAAATAATTCTTGAACTTCGTCGCTGACATCTTTTCCTTCAATTTTATATCCGAATTCGCCTGTTGAAATCTTTTTTACACCGTCATGTAATATTCGTAGTTCCCTTGTTATTAAATAAGTATTTATAAGTATTACGAAAGCAAATACAAGCCATACAATTACAAATACAAATAATATAGACGCTCTTGTTGTGGATGATACTTTACCTACAATTGAACCTGATAGTCCTACTGTTACTGCTCCTAAATTTGTATTATCAGAAATGTTTATCATTGGTGATGATACAGAGATATTTGGTCTTTTAGGGCTGGTTCTTGTAACATTTTGCGCTTTGTATATTAAATTTCCGTCATTATCTCTAAATTCGATTGATACAATATCTTTGTGAGATTTTAAAATAGAATCAGAGTGAGTTTTTAGGATTTTGAAAGTTTCACCTTGAGAGGTATTTTTAGTCATATCAACACTCTCAATTGCAAGAATTTTTGAAATTACTTGTCCAAAGTTTTGGTAACTTTCATTCAAGTTCTTCTGAATATTTATCATTGCAAATATAGCAATAGCCATAATTAGCAAAGTACTTAGGATTAGCCCGAATATAATCAGGCGGTTTTGTGTTGAAAAACTTATTTTCTGATTCTCATTCATAAATTGATTATATCACTATCGGAAAATTTTTCATAGAAATTAATAGTATGTAGCAAATTTATTTTTTAGGATTTTTAGAATATTATAGATAATAAGTTAGTGCGAGATATAAATATAATGACAACAATAAACTCCGTAAATAGAACACAATCTGATAAACCAAGTACTTGGACTAAGATTAAAGGTATGACGCTTGGTACAGCAGTGGGAGTTGGGATTTATTCTGCTACTCCGTTGGTCGCAGCGAATTCTCTATTGAAAAGAGTTGGTAAAATAAATAAAAATGTTGATACTGTTGAACTTCGTAAAGGTGTAGAGGAAGCTTTAAATAAGAATGATTTAGGGCGTTTTGAAAGTGAAGAAGCTTATAAAACTCTAAATGTGGATGTAAAATCCTATGATGCTCCTAAAAAAATTAGAATAGTAGATGTATCTAATCACGAAGTAAAATCGTTTAAAGATTTATATAAGTCTTTTATGAAAAATTCTTCGAAATATATGCGAAAAAATTCAAAGGAAGCTAAAACAGAATTGTCTAAAATTCAAACGAATTTTATATTTGAATATTTGAAAAAAGATGTTGTTAGTGGTAAACAGTCTTATTTTTTACCTTCCTTTAACGAAGTTTGGGTAAATATGGAAAAGATGGGCACTTCTGTTTTTCATGAAATAGGACATTTTATTTGTCGTAAGCAAACTAAATTCGGTGCTAACGTAGCGAAGATGATACCTTTGAAGAAATTGGGGGTATTTGTAATTCCAACGCTTGCAATATTAACACCGCAAAAGTCAGAATCTAAAAAATCCGAAAATACAGTTGATAAAGCAAGATTTTTTATTAAAGATAATGCCGGTAAATTATCGGCTTTGACATTAATGCCAATTCTAATTGATGAACTTAACGCATCAGTTAAAGGTAATAAACTTGCAAAATCTGTATTAACTCCTGAAATGTACAAAAAAGTTGTTAAAACTAATCGCTTGGGTGCTTTAACTTATATCATTAAATGTATGAGTCTTGCTGCCGGAGTTTTTGCTGCAAATAATATTAAGGATTATATTACTAAGCCTAAAACTGTTTAGAATAACTTAGTTAAATATTTTATAGCTTTACCTATAAAATACCCAATTATGGTTGAGCCTGGGACTGGAAATAATATAACTGATGATGCTAATGCTGAAACTGCAGGTATATCGTCTTTTGAAAGATTGTTTTTAAGTTCTCTTGTTACGGATTTTGTTTTTACAAACATATCAGTTGCTATATTTGAATGATTGGCTTGGGTGTAACGCTTACCGCGTTCCCAGCCTGTATTAACAGCCTTTTTTATGGCTTTATTTGTATGTTGAATATCTGACGGTACTAACCCTGAGATATTTTTGATAATTTTACCTACTTTTGACATAACCTATACCTTATATATAAAGTCTTTTTTTATTAATTTATTGCTTGTTTATTTTATATCATACTATTTATAATCGCAAGAATTTTTTATAAAGCTTAAGTTTTAGTTCTTATAGACTATATTTGATTTTTAATGATTAAACATTTTGATAATGAAATTTTATCATTAAAAATTTACAATAAATTAAAAAGGAGGGAATTATGTTGATGATGATTCTAAGATGGGTAGCTCTTGCATTGATAATTATGTTCGTAGGATGGCTTATTCCGGGAATTACAGTTGAAAACTTTTTAACAGCAATGATTGCAGCAGTTGTTATTGCGTTAATCAATGCATTTATTAAGCCATTGATTATGATGCTAACATTACCGATTAATATTTTAACACTTGGGATTTTTACTCTTGTGATTAATGCATTATTATTTATGTTTGCGACATATCTTGTTCCGGGTATTGAAGTTAACGGCTTCTTGAGTGCTCTAATTGGTTCAATATTGATATCAGTGTTTTCTATTGGTTTATCAAAACTTGATACTGATAAGACTGTATAGTTTTAATTATGAATTAAAACAAAAAAGAGGGATTAAAAAATCCCTCTTTTTTGTTAGAAATCTAATTCTTGTTTATTCATTTCTTTATATTCTTGAATTGATATTGTATCAGGTGCTTGGGCTTTTGGTTCCAAGCCTTTTTCCAAAAGCTTAGGTGCATCGGCAATTAGTTCTTCAGATGCTCTTAGAAGATCTCTTCCTTTTTGAGTTGCAATTGTTCTTACTGTCATTTCAGTTGGAGAACCGTCTTTACCTACAGCTTCTTGAACTTTGTAGCTTGACCAATCATCTGAAAGTTTTTTAATTGTCGTATATCCTTTATTTTCATCAAGTCGTTTATCGATTTCACTACGTAAGATTTTTTCTACATATGGTTTTTGAGATTTAAATCTGCAAGGATAAACAATTTCAGAGCCGATAACTTCTTCCGGATCTCTTCCTTCATGTTTTTTGAATAAGTTTGCTGCAATATTAAGATGTCCTAATTCGTATTGAAGGAATTCTTCCCAAATTGGTCTTAGCAGGTCATCATCTTCATCTTCAAGGCAGTTATGATATGTACAAACTTCTGTAAATTCATGTAAAAGAAGTTTTTCATATAAAGATTCGGTCGGATCGATTAATGATTCATACATAGTAACGTGTTCTTCTTCAACGTCTTTGATTTCGGCATAAGTTTCTCTTATACATTCATTGCCGTACTCCATACCGTGTTCAGCGTAGTAGTTGTGAGTTTGTTGTTCACCTGATACAAGGGTTAAGATATTTACTTTTGTTTGTGGTGTTGCAGTGGCTTTATCGTAATGTTTACGTAATCTTAGTGTATTGTCGTTGTGGTGGTTTTGGGTCGGACGACCAAGTATAACGTCAGTTTGATTTTGTAGAATTTCATTTGGACAAATTCCGTGCTGCATATATGCCCATTGGCTGTATCGATATAAGTGATCAAAGTCTTCTAACAGCCCGAAGTCAAAGGTTTCTTTAACATATGGATCAGGCTCATTTTGAGCTAACCAAGCGGTTAAATCTACTGCAACTTGTTCATAGCCCAAGGTTGTTTCTAAAACGGATTGATCTGCAGGGGCCATCCAATTGATTGTAGTTTGTTGCATATCTTCAATTCTTTTGGTCATTGCAAGAAATATTTTTGTTTCTTCATCGTTTGTAATTCTTGCAAAATTGTGTTTGAAATTCCACGCTTCGACTTCAATTCCATTCATAAGAATTTGTCTTGTTCGAGTATAACAATCAACTTCGTATTTATTAAAATGTCTGTGTGCAATATCATGCCAAGTTCTGAGTTGTTTTTCGGGGGAAATCCCTTTTTCTTTTAACGGATTAAAACTCATTATTTACTCCTTTCTTTTGAAACAGTAAAATAATAGTATATTGGGATATATTTTTTATCGTATATGTGTGTAGTGTCAGATGTTGATATTATTGGAAATAAAATTTATTGTGTATAATTAAAATATGAGTGATTGTAATAGTTTTGCACCACAAATAACTTGTGACTCAAAAGTTTTAATACTTGGTTCAATGCCTGGAGTCAGGTCGCTTGAGTTGCAGCAATATTATGCACATCCGCAAAACAGATTTTGGAAGGTAATGGGTTTGATTTGCGAATGTTCTGATTTACATGAATTAGATTATTCTCAAAAGCTTGAGGTTTTGTTAAATCACAATTTTGCATTATGGGATGTTATTGGATATTGCAAACGAGAAGGTAGTTTAGATTCTGCAATTTATGATGAAGTTCCTAATAAAATAAATGAATTGTTAAATCAATATCAAAATATAAAAACTATTTGTCTTAATGGTAATAAATCATATGCGGCGTTTAAAAAATATTTTCCAGATTTATTGGAACATTATCAATGCTATAAAATGCCATCAACAAGTCCTGCTAATGCCAGATATTCTTTGGATGTTTTATATGATAGTTGGAAAATTATTATTTCTTAGATGAAGAAGTCTTGTGAATGTACTTTGACTAATATTTAATTCTTTACATATTTCTTCTCGAGTTTTTCCTGATTTTTTTAGCTCCTCAAGTTGTTCAGTTGTAATTTTAGAAATTCTGGATTGAGCTTCTTTTTGTGGAGTAGAAAGGTTATATTTCCTTATTATAGTATAGTATGTAGATTTTGTTATATTATATTTTTTGCAAAGCTCTTTAACGCTCATTCCGCTATTTATAGATTCCTGAAATTCTTCAATAGGAATTGATGCAATTAAATCTATAGAATTACGGTTAACTGTTTTAACTTTAGCTATTTTAGCTTTTTCGTGATACGTGTTTACCGCAACACCAAGATCGTTTGAAATTTCTTGTGTTGTTAAACCTGATTGAGTTATTTCTAATAATCTCTGACGGGAGATTTTTATTTCTCCGTAATGATGTAAGTAGTTATAATCAATATTTAGACGTTTTAGCAATTTATAGAACATCGATTGGTCTATTTTTAGTTTATTGCAAATTTCGTTTATTGATAAATCCTGGTTAACTAGTTCTTGAAGTTTTTCTGCTGTAATGTTTGCAATGTTTTTTTTAGAACTTTTTCGTGCGGTTGTAATCTGAAATTTGTCTAATAATCTGGTATAAGATCTTTCAGGTATATTTAATTCTTTGCATATTTCTTTTACAGGTTTTCCACTGTCTACTAAACTTTGAAGTTTTTCTTTTGTTATGTTAGAAATATTTTGCTTTAAAAATTTTGCCTTTGTCGTAATTCCGAAATTTTTAATAAGTTTGTTATAGGTATCTTGTGAAATTCTTAAAGTTTTAATAATTTCAGAAGTTTTTTTGTTTTCATTTATCAAATTAAGAATTTGCTCTTTTGTTATAGTTGAGTTATGTTCTATAACTTTCTTTTTGGGGGTAGTTAAATTAAATTTTTTTAATAAAGAATAATAACCATAAGAGTTAATATTCAAGGATTTACATATTTCATCTACAGAGGAACAAGAATTTATAGCATTTTTGAGTTGAGCTTGAGTTATACTAGCAAGATGTTCTTGAATTGCTTTTATAGGGTGTTTTATTCCCAAGTGTTCAATGATTGTGTAATATTTACTTTCAGTGATTTTTAAGGCTTCACAAATTTTTGGAATAGGTATTCCATTTTGTAAAAATGTTTCAATTTGACTTTTTGAGATAGTAGTATTAGAAATAGCTTGTCTGTTATAGCTGATTCCTCGTTCTCTCAAAAGTTTATAATATGTATCAGTAGCAATTCCAAGCTCTGTTTTTATTTCACGTACTGTTTTTCCACTGCTTATTAAACTTTGGAGTTTTTCAGTTGTAATGTGTGCAGTTTTACTTACTCCCTTAAATGATGTTAATGGGTGAATTTGTTGATTTGCGGGTAATGTTTTCATAATTTTATATTCTCTACTAGTGTTCAATATATAAATGCTTGAATAAATTAAATTTTAACCTTTTGTAAAGAAATGTTTCAATAATTATTGGAATATAACAATTATATACTCGAAAAATACTTTATAAACATGCGGGGAAAATATTATTAGAGAATTATAATTCGGGGGATTTATGACAACAGGAGTAAATAACACATTAAAAGTTAGTAAAGGCGATTGTCCTTGGACAGCTGCAAAAAAATCTTTAGTGACAAAAGGTGCAAAACCTACTAATGGAGAAATTGTTAAAGAAATGAAAAGATTGGCTGAGTTAAATGGTTGCAATTCAGTTGATGATTTTAGTAAAAAATTCTTTACAAGAGTTGGTTTAGAATTTGTTATAGACAATAATGCTTCTGCAAAAAAAGAAACTCCAGCACCAGCACCAGTACAAATTCCTAATGATTCAGCTAAAGTTGCTGCTAATGCTCCTGTAGTAAAACCAGCACCGGTTGAGACTCCGGCAGATTCAACAAAAGTAGGTTCTAAAGCTCCTGGAACAAAACCTGTAGTTCAAAAAACTGCAAAAGAACAAGAAGTTGAAAAAATAAATAATTTATCTAACGATACTGCAAGAATCATTGAGTATAACAAAACAAATTATGAGCATCAATATTACGGTATTGTAGATAAAAAGACTTGTAAATTAAATATCTATGATAAAAATGGAAATGTAGTAAAATCATTCCCGGTTGGCGTAGGAAAAACAAAAGGTGATAAATTACAAGCGTATTATGCTGCACAAGATGATAAAGGCAAAGCTTTAAAAGAGCAATACAGATATACAACACCAGGTGAATTTACATTAGATGAATATGCTTCTTATGGTAATAAAAATTATATTTCTAATAAAGATAACAAACATAAGGTTATGGCATTAAAAGGCGATAACCGTGGTGTTTCAAGCGGACAAACTTGTATTCACATGATTCCTAACAACAGATCAGAACGTGTATCTGCTTTGGATTCAGAAACAACTGCTGATAACAGAGTATCATATGGTTGCGTAAACCTAAGAGAAGATGACTACGATGAAATGGCTAAATATCTAGGTGAAGGTAATAAAATTTATATTTTACCTGAAGAAAAAGGCAATAAATTACAGTTAGAAAAACAAACAGATGGTTCATACAAATTTGAACAACAGTACCATAAAGATGATGTAAGAGGCGTTTCTAAAGACGTTGCCTCAAAAGTTAATTATGATGTTAAACCTAATAACAATCCTGTATTTATTGCTCAACAAAAGAACAAAGCAAAACAAGAAAGACTTCTCGCTGAACAAAAAACAGAACAACAAAGAAAAAGAGACGAAGTTGTATGGTATAATCCATTTACTTGGAGCGGTTTATTTACTGCGTAATGTTGTTGGGATTCCAAAGAATTAAACAAGACCTTTTGTTATTTAACAAAAGGTCTTCATTTGTGTAACAAATTTGTAACAATAAACCTCAAAAAGTCAAATATTAACTTTGTATATATTTTATATATACAGTGAGGCATGTTATGGGTGATTTTTCACAAAAGTATATAACTTATAATGTAAATTTACCATTTCATTTAAGAACAAATGATAAGTTAAATTCCGAATTGAGTTTTATAAAAATTGGTATTCTTTCTATCTTTGAAGGTAATGCGTTTAGTATAACTTCTTGTAAAGATGGTATAATTGATGAAAAAGAATTTAATACTGTAAGTCAAAAAGAATATGAAAAACAAGTTAAAGAAATGGAAGCTTATTATAAGCAAAGTACCGGAAAAGAATTGCAGTATCATATTCCATCATATAAAGAACTTCAACAAATGTTGAATAATGAGAATAAAAATGATTTTACAATGTTTTCTAATTTAAAAAAAATGATCACTCCTAAAGAGATTGAAGAACCTATAAAACCAAATAGTACTATTGGTTATTCAGCTCAAGAAGGTTCCGGAGAATGTTATCTTAATGCTTCTAATATGGCACTTTCATTTAGTGATAAAGGTGCAGTGTTATTAAAAAAATCAATATCTGAATCTCCAATGGGTGGATATTATGTTACTTTATATGGAGCTAAAGATAGAAAAGGTAATCCTATAAAGTATTTTATTTCTCAAAAAGAATTAAAGCAAGCTCAAGAAGAGTATATTAATATGACTTCAATTCAGGCTGATGGTAGTAAAAAAACTGCAAGATATAAAAGATATTCTTCAGGTGATGCTGATATTGTGTTATTAGATTTAGCAATTGAAAAATATAGAAAAGCTAGTAAGTATAAATTAAGATATCAAGATACAAAGGCAGTTAAAGGTTATGATGATTATTTATCTGGCGGATTTTCTGCCAGAACTTTAGAATTGATTACCGGTAAAAAAGGTTATCGTGATACTTATCAATATGTTGAAAACGTTAAAAATAACAATTTAACCAGTACTGCAAATGCTAAACCTGTTAAAGGTAAATCTTATAAAGCTTATGCTGATAGAGATAAGAAGCTTGATCTTAGATTAAAAAATATAGCAGAAAATCAAAATTTAGTGATTTCTACTTGTACCTTCCTTTGCGCAGATAATAATTGGGGTAATTTTAAAAAATATAATTTATATGAAAATCATGCTTATGCAATAAAATCTGTAAATTTAAAGGGAGGATATGCGGAAATAAGCAATCCACACAATGGTAATGGTCATATTATCAAGATTCCATTGACTGAGTTTAAAAAATATGTTGCAGGTATAGACTTCATATACACAACTTAATAACTACAAATTTATAAACTTGGATTGAAAGTTTGTATATTTTGTGGATAATGAAGTTATGGAAAAGAAAAAAGCAGTTGTTGCACTTTCAGGTGGTGTAGATAGCTCTGTTACAGCTAAGATTTTGCAACAAAAAGGATATGAAGTTATAGGGCTTACAGGTAAAATGGTTAATACTTTAGCTGCAGATGCAATTTGTAAAAATGCTGCAGAAGTTGCGGCGAAGTTAGGTATTAAGCATTACATATTGGATGTTTGTGATAGATTCCAAGAATGTGTTATTGATTATTTTGAAGAATCGTATAAATGCGGTAAAACTCCAAATCCTTGTATTGTATGTAATCAATTTATCAAATGGGGCAAGTTGTTTGACTATGCGATAGATGAACTTGGTGCAGATGTTTTTGCAACAGGACACTATGCTGATATAAGATTGGTTGATGGTGTTTATAAGTTATATCCTGCCAAAGATGAACATAAGGACCAATTGTATTTCTTATATAGATTGGGACAAAAAGAGTTATCAAAAACAAGTTTTCCTTTGTATGAGTATGAAAAATCTCAAGTTAAACAAATGGCATATGATTTTGACCTTCCACCAAAGTCTTCAAAAGAAAGTCAAGATATTTGCTTTATTCAAAAGCCTGTTACTACAAAAAAATATCTTATAGATAAATTTGGAGAAAAGCAAGGCGATTTTATAGAGCTTTCTACAGGTAAAAAACTAGGGACACATACCGGACATTATCAATATACAATAGGACAGAGAAAGGGTATTGGTATTGCCGCACCTTATCCGTTGTATGTTATAAATATCGATGCGGATAAAAATATTGTTTATCTTGGTAAAAAAGAAGATGATTTTCGTTCAAGACTTGTTATTGAGGATTTAAATTTCTCATATCCAATTGAAGATAAATCTTTTGATGCAATGGTGAAAATTCGATATAATATGCCTGCCCAAAAAGCAAAAATTACTATTGTTGATGATAAAGCAGAAATAGAATTTTATGAACCTGTTAATTCTATTACTCCAGGGCAAGCCGGGGTTATTTATGATATAAATGATGGTCATTTGATCGGTGGCGGTGTAAATATATTTTAGTTTTAATTTAATAGATTCCGGATTCAGTCCGGAATGACAACAAACAAACTTGGCACCCTGAAATTGATTCAGGGTCTAATAAATTTTAGATATAATTGATACATTGAAAAT
>JAAVBM010000016.1 GCA_014803505.1 bacterium
TATCAGAAAGATAACTCAATATTGCTCCGCCAATTTCCTCATTCGGATCAAATGGTTGATTACAGTCATATGGTTTTTGAGAATTCTGTATAAGCATTTTTACCAAAGGTCCAAATGCGTCAGGAACTTGAATTTTTCTATATATTCCAGCCAAAAATGTTTGTATATTTGGAGATTGAGTATTATTAAATTTTGCAAAAACAGGATATAACTTATCTATGCCTTTAATACCTTCATCAAGCATTCTATCCATTATATATAAGGTTTCAGTAATTTGAGCTTCATTATTTGATTTTTGTAAAATTTCTGTCAAATAAGGAAGTGCTTGTTCTTTTTGTTTGACAAAATAGTCAACTTCATTTTTATCAAATATACAATAATTCCTTTCTTTAGTAGGCAATTGGCAGGAATTACATATATACTTTTGTTGGTACTGATTATTTAAAGGTATTGATATTATTTGTTGAATCATATTTATTCTCCAAAGGTTTTGGATATGTTTACATAAACTATGCTATTTGCATTCGTAAATCAAAGGAAGGTTCGGAAACGTAGTTTCTAATAAATCTTTTTTACTGTCATGCTGAACTTGATTCAGCATCTATCAGTTTGATAGGTAGTGATAGATTCCGGATCAAGTCCGGAATGACTAAAGAAAAACACGCTTGATTAAATGGCTCGAGTCCGCAAGGGATTTCTCCTGATTAAATATCGATTAGATATTTACTCCTAACATAGTTTATGTAAATATATTCCCTACCTGCTCATTGGAATTTCCTCCATATAAATTTTTTAACCCTATGAATATACAAACGGCGGTCCGTTTTTGATTTCAAAAAGTACATTCTCTGCCATTGCCTTAAGTTCTTCTTTAGAACGATTTCCACTGTCTACTTGTTTATAAAATTCGTCAACTAATGGCAATATAGCAGCATCTTTCTTAGACTTGAAATTCCGTAACTCAGTAGAAACAAGTCGCTTTTGAAGCTCAAGTTCTGTTTCGGCATTGATTTTCTTAACTTGAACCTCCTTAATCGCATCTCCTGCAAGTTTTCCACCATAACTCGCCGCTGTTAATCCTGTAATTCCAAAGAATAAATACTTAAATTGCGGATTGTTTGTGTCCAATAACCAATTGTAGAAAAATGCACGATAATCCTCTACAAAAGAATTGAATGCAGGTCTAGGAGTACCATCACCGGCATAATTAGGATTTGCTTTTGTTGTTGAAGTCTTTAATTTTGTTAAAATTCTATCTAAAAACTCTGATTTTTCCTTACCGTCACTCCATTTTAAGGCACCTATCTGCTCACGAATAAATGATTCAAGATTTTCTGCACCGTCGTCAATGGACATAAACATATGTTCAAGATTATCTTTATCCAAATCTTTAGTTGAGTTTTCAGAGGTTTTAACAACCTCTTTTATAAGATTTTTTGTATTGTTAATACCCTCTTGCAAATATCCTTTACTCTTTGAAAGGTTTCTTAAAGACAAAAATCCCAAACCTAAAATTCCGGCAAATGTTCCAATTCCAAGAATCAAATTACCCCAATCGGATTGTTTTTTATCTTTAATTTGGTCATTAGATGTAAATGTTGGAGAGAAAAATTTATTTTTACCAAAATTCGGTAAAACTTTTTCGCCATCAGGCGTGATGTACTTTTCAAAATCTAAAGCATATTTAGAAAGCATACTTCTTATAATTTGCATTTTTCCGGAAAAAGATTGTGTTTCTACAGTAATAAGATTTTCTTGAAGATTTTTTTGAATATTAGCTTCTTTTCGCTTAACCCATATATCTTTAAATCCATCAATGAAAGTTTTTCCCATAAACGCCATTGTAGAAAGAGTTAAAACCCCTGCACCCGCGATAAAAGTTTTCTTGTTAGGATTTTGAATAAATTGATAAACCAATTGATGCATTTCTTTACTCAATTGTACGTTTCTGGTTACCGCAGGTAACCATTTTTCTCTAGGCAAATCTTTGGCAATTCTTGCGCTTCTGCTCGCAAAACCTGAAAGAATTGCAACCGATGACATTATACCAAGCGCTATAGCGCTTAATGGTACTAATTTTTTATCAATAATTTTATTATCTTGATATAACTCATTTGGCAGTGAAATTTTATCGGATATCAAATACGAATCTTTAGTATCATTAAAATTTATATCTTTATCCTTAATCAAATTATTAACCAGAACTCCTTCTCTTGTATTCTGAATATTTTTTCGCTGAGAATTAGTCAGGTTTCTTTGCTGTCTATGTAATTCACCGTCATTAAACGGAACTACGTTCATCCTTTTCTGTTTCCTTTTCTTGTTCTTGAGTAAGTTTTTGGTATAGTTTGTGAATGAATGTTTTTAATTCAAAGTTTTTTTTAGCTTCATCCACTTTTTTATCTTCATCTTCAGCTTCTTGTGAACCAAAAACAAAGAAGAGAGATTTTAGTTTTTTCTTAATTTCACTTATAAATTTAGAAACTTTTTCACCAACAGCAGCTTTAAGTTCGCCATAAATTGCAGTCAATTTATCAGAAATATCTGCTAATTTTTGAGTAACTGCTTGAGAAATATTTGCAACAATATTTGGAATATTTTGAACTAAATTCAAAACCCTTCCAACAATGTTTGTAAGTACAAAATTGATTGGCTTAGCAACAAATTCAGGCATTGTCTTTGAAATTGAATTTGCCAATTCCATTATTCGCTGATGAACACTTGCAATACTTTTTTGGAAATTAGCAATTGCTTGCAAATGATTTTGTTGAGCAATTTGTGCTTGTTGTCTGGCATGCTTTTGAGCCCGAAGCATTGCACCTATTGCAGCACATTGATTATAAGTCATTTCACCAACATTACGAGGAACATCACGCTTTGTTGTAGAATTACCACCAGCCATACCATTACAAATCGGACATGCGCCAAGAGGTAACCCATGAGGGCATGTTCCTGCTTTCATTTGATTTGTTCTTACAGCTGTTGCTCCAAATGACATTAAAAAATCCTCTAATTTCATACATAGAGGACAACTGCAAAAAACTCTATAATCCTTTCTAAACTGCACGTAGACAAGGTAGTTTTTGAGTGTTCCGACTTTTACGGTTGCGGCTACAGTTGAAGATGTTCACTTCATTTCCTCTTGTTCATGATATTAAATTAAGCAAAAAAACATGTCAAACTAATGTAATAATTTAAAAAATATTGTTACACTAAACAACAAAAAACAGATTCAAAATGAATCTGTTTTTTGAATATATAATTAAATTGATCCGATTTCTAGAATGAACCAGCAGGTTTTTTCTGAGGTGTAGCACCCGGAATAGATTGCCAGTTAGCAGCCATAATCTTTTTAAAAGATTTCAAAGCTGTATCTTCAAGTTCACCAAGTTCTTCAGCTTCCATAATCAATTCTCTAAGAGGCATCAAAGCTCTTGGATCTCTAAGAACACCTAATGCTGCTGCTGCACCTGCTCTAACTAATTCATTTTCAGAACGATTTTTCATAACGTCGATCAATGCAGGAACAGCTTTTGTATCATTCAATTTACCTAATGAAGTTACTGCATAAATTCTTACGTTAACCCATTCGTCATACAACATATTAATAATTTTATCAACAGCTTTTTTATTACCGATTTCACCTAAAGCTCTGGTAGCATCACATCTTACATTAACTTTTTCATGATCTAGAGATTCAATTAAAGCATCAGTTGCAACATCACCAATTTCGATTAAAGCATCAGTTGCAGTAATACAAACTTGAGGGTTTTCATCGTTTAAAGATTCAACAAGCGGTTCAACAACGATAGCACCGCCTAAACGACCTAATGCACGAGCTGCACGAACTCTAACGTCAACGTTACGATCTTCACGTAAAGATTCAATCAAATGTGTAGTTGCTGCAGAATCACCTAATTCACCTAAAGCTCTTGCTGCATATAATCTAACTGATCCGTTTTTATCGTGTTTTAAAACATCAATCAAAGGTTCAACAGCTTTTGAATCGCCCATTTCGCCTAAAATGCGAGCTGCATTATATCTGACTTTTTCTGAATTACTTGTTCTTAAGTCATTTAATAATTCATCAAACGATTTTTTCACTTGTTTTTTCTTACTGTTCACACTAATTGTCATTATTTTCCTCCGACACTACAAAAATATTCACACCTTACTTTTATATTAAAAATTTCTTGTGAATATTATTGCTTTTTTTGTGATATCTTTGTTAACTTATGTTTACAATTCATAAATTATATTTTATATGTCCTACTAAACTACTTATTTGTTGTCAGAAATCTTATTAAGGGTAACACTGACACTTATTTATTCTGTACTACTATAATAACACATTTTTCTAATTTATTCCTCAGTTATATAAATTATTTTAAAAATTTCTTTAAATGTTTTTTTAAAGATAAATCCAATTTAACAATAGGAACAAACCTCTTGTAACATAACTTTACAATTTATTACTCACTCTTGATAGTAATAACAAATTCCGTCCCAACCCCAACTTCACTATTTACTTGAATTTTACCGTTATGCTTATCTATAATCTTTTGGCTGATTGCAAGCCCTAATCCGGTACCAACTCCTACTCCTTTTGTAGTATAACCAACTGTAAAAATTTTGTTCAAATTCTCTTTTGCTATGCCCTGACCGTTATCTTTAATCTTTACAATCAACTTTCCATCAACAAAATTTGTCGTAATTTTAATTCTACCCTGTTCGGTAATTGCCTGACATGCATTTACCAAAATATTTGTGAAAACTTGATTTAGCATGTTCGGATAACATTTAATAGGTGGTAATTCCCCATAATCTTTTTCTATTTCAATTTTATTTTTTATTTCATGCCTGATTAAATCTAAAGTTAAATCCAATTCTTTATTTATATTTGCTTCTTGAAGTTCGGCTTCATCAAGGCGTACAAATTTTTTCAAGGAAACAACAATATTACTTATCCGTTGGATTGCTTCTTGATCTATAGAATTAACTTGTTCAAACATCTCTTTCAAATCATCTTGTTCAATGCGAGAAATCAACTTTGAAATAATTGCATTATTAGACTTAATAGAAGCTACAGGAGTATTTATTTCATGCGCAACACCTGCAACAAGTTGACCAAGAGATGCCATTTTTTCCGAATTTATCAATTGAAGTTGAGTTTCTTTCAATTCTTCAAGAGCATTTTTTAACTCTTTAACGTTCTTGGCATTCTTTTGATAGAGTTCAGCCCTTATAATAGCGTTACCTAATTGAGAAGATACAGCATCCAAAATTTCTATTTCTTCATTAAGTTCTCTTTTTTGATAACTCAATAATACCAAAACACCTATCATTTTCTGCAAATGAAAAACAGGAACAATTATACGTAAAACAGATTGCTTAAAAGGTTCTGCAGCAACATATTCCATAAGAGAATAGCTTATGGAAATTCTTCCTGCATTCAATTGTTTCATTACATAATTATCAAAATTTATATTAGTATTTTTAGAAACATTTTTTTCGCCATAAATCTCTTCAATACAGAATCCGTTTTCCGATGACGATGCATAATAAGCCCGAAAACATCCAAACATTATTGCCAATTCCTTGAGTGCAGAATTCAAAATCATAGAAATATCCATTGACGCTCTTATTATGTTCGAAACTTTATTGATTAATGCAATTCTAAAAGCTTGAGATTGTGCTTTTTGACGAATCTTTTGTAATTCTTCATTCTCTTCTTCTAATTTGGTAAGTTTATCTTTATATATAGCACTTTCTTTTTCATTATTTTTCAACAGCACATCAGCACTAACGTCCACAAGAAAAATTATTGTATAAACTCCTCGTTTTACAGCAGTTAAGTCATAATAAGAAGTTTCATTTGAGGACGAAATATAATAAACTCGTGCAAAAAAATTCTCTTTTGAAACAATAGCTTGAAAAACAGGAGAAAACAAATCAACATTTTCACTATCCATAGGACACATATCAAAATTCATTTTATGAGCAAATTTTCTAATATCTCCAAAACGTTGAAAAACACGACAAAACGTGTTGTTCTTAAAAACAACTTCCTCATAATTTCTTATAACGATAACAGGATCCCTATACTGGTTAAAAAAGTCGAACTTTTTCATAACAAAATTATAAATTTATTTAAGACTTAAAGCAATTTGTAAAGGGTAAAATTTATTATTCTTTAAACAAATCTTCAATATTAATATTCAAAGCCATTGCAATTTCTGAAATTATTGCTAAACTTGGAGCTTTTTCTGCTCTTTCGATACAGCCTATATAGTTTCTGGCACTAGATATTCTAAAAGCTAATTCTTCTTGAGAAATTTTAGCCCTCTTTCTTGCTTTTCTTATATTAGTGCCTAATCTTTTATAAAGATTATAATATTTTGCTTTATCTTTTTGCATAACACTTATTTTTAAATATTAATGCAAAGGTATCTACCACCTATATGGTTGTTATAAAGTAATAATTTTTTATTTGACTGTTAAAATATATTACAGTTTGACATCAAACTGACAGTATAAGATATTATTATATTATATATAGAAGAACGGTTTTTCAAGGAGGAACATATGACAGACACCAGAAGAGCAATTATAATGGTTATTGATTCAATGGGAATTGGCGCTATGCCGGATTGCAAAGAATTTGGAGACATTCCGGAATGTAATACTTTAAAACATGTTTGCGAATATAACAAAGGACTGAATGTTCCAAATCTTGAAAAATTAGGACTTGGAAATTTACAAGACTTTATGGGAATAAAAAAAGTAGAACATCCTATTGGAACTTATGCAACTCTTGTAGAAAAATCAAAAGGAAAAGATACAACAACAGGCCACTGGGAAATCGCAGGGATTACTTTAGACAGACCATTTTCGACATTTCCAGAAGGTTTTCCTGCTGAGCTAATAGATAAATTCGTAAAAGAAACAAATTGCGGTGGAATACTTGCAAACTGCCCTGCCAGTGGTACAGCAATCATTGAAAAACTCAATGATGAACACCATGCAACAAAATTTCCAATTGTTTATACATCTGCTGACAGCGTGTTCCAAATCGCGGTCGATACAGATTTAATTCCTCTGGAAACCTTATATAAATGGTGCGAAATCGCAAGAAAAATCCTAACCGAAGATAATTATTATGTATCAAGAGTAATCGCACGTCCATACAAAGTTATTGACGGTAAACCAACAAGAATATCAAAAGACAGACGAGATTATTCAATAGAACCTATTGCTCCAACATTATTAAACAATGTCAAAAATAATGGAGGAAAAGTTATTGGTATTGGAAAAATTGAAGATATTTTTTCAAAATCAGGAATTACACACGCAATCCACACAGGATCAAATAAAGAAGGGCTTGAACTTACACTTAAAGCTGTTAAAAACGAACTTCCTCTTGAAGATTTAGCATACGAAAAAAATAAAACTTACAATAAGACCGAAATAATTTTCACAAATCTTGTTGATACTGACATGCTTTATGGACATAGAAATGATCCAGAAGGTTATGGAAAAGCTATAGAAGAAATCGATACCTACCTAACTCCAATAATGGATGCAATGCAAGAACATGATTTGTTAATAATAACTGCAGACCACGGATGTGATCCAACTACACCGGGAACTGATCACACAAGAGAAAAAGTTCCTGTCCTTATATATTCAAAATCAGCAGAATCTGACGGAAATTTAGGCGAAATTGAGGGTTTTGATTTTATTGCAGATACAATTAGAGATTGGATTTAAAATTGTTGTAGAAATTTTTTAATTTTTGTTATATAATTCTATTGTGAAAATTTCACAGGTTGTAAAAATAAGGAGAAAACAAAATGACAGTAAAAGTTAATGATAGTTGTATTGCTTGCGGCGCTTGCGAATCAATTTGTGACGCTGTATTTTCAATTGAAGACAAAGCAGTTGTTAATGAATCTGCAGTAGCTGATAATATCGATGCTGTAAAAGAAGCTGCTGATGCATGCCCAGTTGGAGCTATCGAAGTTGAATAATTGAAATAATTATTTATAGTAAAAATCCCGATTGAATATCAATCGGGATTTTTATTTTGTAAAACTGTTATATTTTAATCAATTACATTTCAGAAACATCAGGAAGATCAATTCTTTTCAATCGTTGTTCTATTCTTCTATACCACTTCAAGTGTTGTTTGAACAAAATCTTATAATCATCCATTTTACCTTGAGAAATATTTTTAAATTGATTATCACAAGTTTCAGTTAATTTAGCTTCCAAAAATTTAGTATAATCTTTTCTATCAATATTAGCGTCAGTAAGTTCAATACGATTTCCAAAATCAACAATTACTTCTGGTCTGTTATCTCTCAAGAAGCAGTAATCTATTGAAACAGGTATTAAATTTATTTTTCCGTATTTTTTTACAGCATTTTGAGCAATATATGTCAAACCGGTTTGGAATATAAACGGACGGAAATGCGGCGGTCTGATAATCCCTTGAGGAAATATACATAAAATATTTCTTAAATCACTTAATAAATCAACAGAATACTGAAGAGCTTTCATAGCAGATTGAGCTGATTTTTTACATACAGAATAAGCACCACCGCGTCTTAGCAATGGGAATCTGTTTAACTCTTCAACCATCAAACGAATTTCTTTATGACAAATTCTATGAGTAATATTATATAAAACAATACCATCCCACCAATTACAATGAGGAGCAAATAAAATTGTTGGATATTTAGAATCACGTTCCTGATAATTTTCTACACCAGTATATCTGAATGCATAAAATCTATTCTGTAGCATATTAAAGAAAAACAAACTTGCAATAGTCAACCAAAAACGATTTGTTTTTGCAGGTTTAAATTTTTCTTCTTTATTACGAAGCTTCGTTGGTGGTATATCCGAATATAATTTTTCCTCTGTAGCCATAAACCTATATTACCCTAACTATAAAAAAAATAAAACCTTCGATTAAGAAAACTTAACCCTTTTATAATAAGACCAGAACATTTAAAATGCAAGTTACACCAATGGACTAAATTTGCAACGTATTTTCCACGATAAAATATTTACCCAAAAAATAAATTATGTTATATTTATCCTATGGATTTTAAAGAAAAAACACTTAATTCTCAGGTTGTTTATGATGGTAAAGTTATCACAGTAATTCGTGATGATGTAGAAGTTGCAGATGGTCATAAGTCTTTTAGAGAAGTAATACTACATAGTGGTGGAGTTGTAATTGCAGCATTAAAAGATTCTGAAACAATTTTGCTGGTCAAGCAATACAGATATCCGCTAAAAGAAACCGTTTTAGAACTTCCGGCAGGTAAACTTGAAATTGGCGAAGATCCAAACGAAGCTTGCAAACGTGAACTTGAAGAAGAAACCGGATATCAAGCAAGAAATTGGAAATCTCTCGGCTATATCAATACAACACCCGGTATTTGTACCGAAAAGCTTTATCTTTACCTTGCAACTGATTTGGAATTTGTAGGAGAACATCCTGACGAAGGAGAAATCATTAAGTGCTATGAATATAAATTATCAGATGTTTATAAAATGATTACTAATGGTATAATAAATGATGCAAAAACCATTTGCACAATTGCACGTGCTTTTTGCGGAGGATTTACAAATGATTAAAATGATTGCAACTGATATTGACGGAACAATATTAAAATGGGGATTGGATTTCTCTCCTGCAATGAGAAAATGTGTCGAAAAGCTAAAAGAATCAAATGTAAAATTAGTTCTTGTTACAGGCAGAATGCACTGTGCAACAGTACCGATTGCAAAAGAATTAGGATTAGAAACACCAATCGTATCTTATCAGGGCGGATTGATTAAAGATTGCAATAATAATACACTTTATCAAAAAAATCTTTCACCAAAATATGCAAAAGAAATCATTACTTGGGCTCGAAAAAATGATGTTCATATAAATTTGTATCTTGATGATAAACTTTATGTTGAAAAAGATAATGATATTGTAAAATCTTACACTGATGGAAAATTTATCGACTATACGGTTTGTAATTTCGACACATTAGAAATAGAAAATGTTAACAAAATTCTTGCCATAGATTTAACTGACGCAGAACGAGTTACAAAATGGGTAGAAGAATTAAAACTTAAATATCCTGATTTATACATAGTAAAATCAACTCCATATTTTTGTGAAGTAGGGTGCTGTGATGCCAAAAAATCTCTTGGAGTAGAATTTTTATGTAACATGTGGGGGATAAAAAAAGAAGAAGTATTAACCATCGGTGACCAAAACAATGATATTGATCTTGTTCAATGCGGAGGAATAGGAGTAGCTATGGGAAACGGTTCTCCTGAATTAAAAGAATGTGCCGATTTCATAACAGATACCGTAGACAATGACGGATTCGTTAAAGCTATAGAAAAATTCGTTATTCAACCTCAAAAATAATAACTTATGGACATTTAGGAGATTTCAACTCAGCGCCGCATTCTATACAGACTTTCGGCTTCATTCCGTTATGCTTAAACTCTTTACCGCAGCCGGAACATTTGTAAGTATTTTCTTTATTTTTACGAATAATAAACCAAATTACTCCAAAAGCTAAAACAATAGAAAAAACAAATACCTCAACAATACCTAAAAACACTAAACCGGAACTGATTAAAGAACCAACAGAATAATAATAAGGTAAATCATAATCATCATACGATAATTCATAAACCTGATGTGGAACAGCTCGTCTTGTAGTCGAAACTACACCTGCAATAAGATTTTCATTCATTTCCATATAATAATTATACCACATTGCCTGAAAGTATGGTACAATATAGGAAAGGAAAATTAACAATGTATAGAATCGGAACAGGATATGATATTCATAAACTAATTGAAGGCAGAGATTTAATTATCGGCGGTATAAAAATTACGCACGAAAAAGGATTACTCGGACATTCAGATGCAGATGTACTTATACATGCCATAATAGACGCAATGCTCGGTGCCCTTGCACTTGATGATATAGGAACACTTTTCCCTGATACCGATCCAAAATATAAAGATATTGACAGTACAATTCTTCTCAAACACGTTTATAATCTTGTAAAAGAACAAGGATACAGAATTGTTAATATTGACAGTAATATTATTGCGCAAGCTCCAAAAATGATGCCTTATATTCCTAAAATGAAAGATTTGCTATGCAAAATTCTTGAAATAGCCCCCGAAAATATCTCTGTTAAAGCTAAAACAAAAGAAAAACTTGATGCGGTAGGTCAAAAACTTGCTATTGAATCAAATGCTGTTATCTTACTTTGTAAGAATAAATAACTTAATGCTTTACCCCTTTAACCCTTTGTGATATATTTTTCTTGAGGATAAATGGAGTAAAAACAAATATGAAAGAAAGTTATTTTCCACAAGAAATAGAAAAAAAATGGCAAGGTGTTTGGGAAGAAACTAAAGCATTTAAAACAGTAAATGAATCAGATAAACCTAAGTACTATGCATTATCAATGTTTCCATACCCATCAGGTAAACTTCACATGGGTCACGTAAGAAACTATACAATTACTGACGTAATTGCAAGATTCAAAAAAGCAAACGGATTTAATGTATTACATCCGATAGGTTGGGACAGTTTCGGACTTCCTGCAGAAAACGCAGCAATGAAACATAACGCTGATCCTGAAACTTGGACAGATGAAAATATTGCATATATGACAAAACAATTAAAAATGCTTGGATTGTCATACGATTGGGACAGAGAAGTAACAACCTGCAAACCTGATTACTATAAATGGACACAATGGTTATTCTTACAACTTTATAAAAAAGGTTTAGTATACAAAAAAGAAGCTGCCGTAAACTGGTGCGAAGATTGCGGAACAGTTCTTGCAAATGAACAAGTAATCGACGGTAAATGCTGGAGATGTGACAGCGTTGTTGAGAAAAAATACCTATCTCAATGGTTTATCAAAATTACAGAATACGCTGACGTATTACTTCAAGATTTGGATAAACTTCCTGGATGGGGAGACAATGTTAAAACTATGCAAGCTAACTGGATTGGTAAATCTAAAGGTGCAATTTTTAAATTCCCTGTAGTTGACGCTCCAAATGGTGAAGAAATTGAAGTTCCTGTTTATACAACAAGACCTGATACAGTATTTGGTATTACATACCTTGTTGTAGCACCTGAATACAAAGACATTGAAAAATTAACAACAGCAGAAAATAAAGACGCTGTTGAAGAATATAGAGCAAATGCTCGTAAAATGACTGAAATCGAAAGACTTTCAACAGATCGTAAAAAAACAGGGGTGCCTTTAGGTACTCACTGTCGCAACCCATTCAACGGAGAAATTTTCCCGCTTTGGACTGCAGATTACGCTTTAGTTGAATACGGAACAGGTGCAGTTATGGCTGTTCCAACACACGATGACAGAGATTTTGCTTTTGCAAAAGAATACAATATGCCAATGAAAGTTGTAATTCAAAATCCTGAAAATCCAAGTGATTGCAAAGATGCAGCTTATACAGAACCAGGTATTCTTGTAAATTCCGGTGAATTCGACGGAATGGAAAATAACAAAGCAAAAAGTGCAATTACAAAATGGGCTGTTGATAAAGGTTTTGGAGAATTCAAAACTCAATACAGACTTCGTGATTGGTTAATTTCTCGTCAAAGATACTGGGGAGCCCCAATTCCTGTTGTTTATTGTGACAAATGCGGTATTCAACCGGTTCCGGAAGAACAACTTCCTGTATTACTTCCAAAAGATGTAGATTTCTCTGTTGCAGGTAAATCTCCAATAACAACATCAAAAACATTTAAAGATACTGTTTGTCCTGTTTGTGGCGGACATGCAGTTAGAGAAACAGATACAATGGATACATTTATGTGTTCAAGCTGGTATTACTTACGTTATGCCGATGCTAAGAATTCAAATGAATGCTTCAACCGTGATATAGTAAATCACTGGTTACCTGTTGACCAATATGTCGGCGGTATTGAACACGCAATTCTTCACTTATTGTATTCAAGATTTTTTACAAAAGCACTCCGTGATTGCGGATTGCTAGATTTTGATGAACCGTTCAAAAACCTACTAACTCAAGGTATGGTATTAAAAGATGGCTCAAAAATGTCAAAATCTAAAGGCAACACTGTTGACCCTGATGAAATCTTTGAAAACTACGGTGCAGATACCGCTAGATTATTTATCTTGTCTGATTCACCTCCGGCAAGAGATTTCGATTGGTCAGATGCAGGTGTAGAAGGTTGTTACAAATTCCTAAACAGAGTTTGGAGACTTATTTCTACAAATCAAAACAATATTACTCTTGATTACAAATTGAACTTCCCACTTGAAAAATCAAATGATGATTTAGTAAGAACCGTTCATATTGCAATCAAAGGAATTACTAACGATATTGCAAATGACTTCCAATTCAACACAGTAATTTCAAAATACAGAGAACTTACTAACGCAATCTATGATTGGCAAGGAGCAAAATGTAAGAATGATTCTGAACTTAATGAAGAAGATAAGAATGTCTTAAGTTTTGCAATTGTTTCATTGATGAAACTTATGTCACCTGTTGCAGTTCACTTAACAGAAGAAGCTTGGCAGGAACTTGGTGGAAAAGGTTCAATCCATGAACAATCTTGGTGCGAATGGGATGAAAATCTCGCAAAATCAAGCTCAATTACTTTAGTTGTTCAAGTTAACGGTAAAGTAAAAGACAAAATTGAAGTAGATGAAAGTCTTGATCAAGAAGAAATGAAAAATGTTGCTTTAAACAGTGAAAAAATTAAAGCACAAATTGATGGAAAAACGATTGTAAAAACCATTGTTGTTCCGAAAAAATTAGTTAACATAGTTGTTAAATAATATAAATAAACGGGTTGAAAAATTTTCAACCCGTTTATTTTTTTCGACCAAATAAATTATTAAACAATCGTTGTAATTTACTTTCCTCAAATTGAATTGGCGGATAATACATATCAATTGTCGGAAAATCTTTATAAGTAGCATCCTTACCTTTACGAATAAATTTATCTAACTTTGAATTTATATCAGGATTCATAGTATTCATTCCCTGCTTACGATAAAATATATGCGGAACTCTATTAGGTAAAAAACCTACATCAGATGACAAATGAAAGAATCCATTACATCCTATAGCTTTGCTATAACGTTTAGCGAATCGCAATAAATCTGCTCCGAAACCATTTCCTGAACAATTACTTTTTATAAACCATATATATAATGATGGAACATTTTTCTTACCATCACGTTCAATGTAATCTTTGAAACAAGTCATCTCAGCATGTTTATATAAATCATCTTTAAGTGAAAACATAACAAATTTATCAACAGATAAACCGGACACATCTATTTGTTTATGATAAATAAGTCTGTCCGACACAGGAATTTTTCTTAAATAACTTGTTATGAGAGGAAAAGTTTTCAATCCTGAAGGAGTCATCATATTTGCATAAAATAAAAACATAAAATTAATTGCCCAAATATTAACAGCTGTAAAATTTGTAAAAAAATGATAATATTCAGTCCCAATCTGAATTTTAGTATATAATTATTAGAAGAAGTAGAGATTATAAATAGTTAGGGAATAAAATTTTGAAAAAGAAATATCATTTTATAGCAATAGGCGGCGTCGGAATGAGCGGACTTGCAAAATACTTATTACAAAAAGGTTTTGAAGTTTCAGGCTCAGATATTAACGACAGTAAATATGTTCAAAATGTAAAAAAATTAGGAGCAAAAGTTTTCATAGGACACGATGAAAGCAATGTTCCGGATGATTGCATTATAGTTGCAAGTACAGCAATTCGTGAGAGCAATCCTGAAATCCAAAAAGCAAAAAGATTAGGACTACCAATCTACCATCGTTCTGACTTGCTAGCAGAAATTTCAAAAAATGAAGAATACTTTATTGGCTATTCAGGAACACATGGTAAAACAACTACAAGCGGTCTTTGTTCTTATGTAATGGAAAAAGCAGGACTAAAACCATCATACATTGTAGGTGGCATTATTCCTGAAATCAATGCTAATGCTAATGCAGCATTAGACAAAATCTTCATTGCCGAACTTGATGAAAGTGATGGAACTATTGTTAAATATTCTGCAAACCTTGTTGTTGTAAATAACTTAGAACCAGATCATTTAGATTTCTACAAGAATGGTTTAGATTCTATTTTGGAAACTTTTGAAACATTTTTATCAAATATAAGAGAAAATGGAATTATTCTTGCAAATACCGATAATGAAGGTGTAAAAAGACTTGTAAAATATTATACAGAACACAAACTTGCTCATAATGCAAAATTTATGACTTATTCAATCGGCGGAAATACTGACTATTGTGCAAAAAATATCACTTACGCCGAAGATTACACAATTTTTGATATCCTATATAAAGGCGAATTACAAACAACATTAAAAATTTGTTTAAAAGGCGTTCACAATGTTTATAACTCACTTGCCGTATGGGCTTCATTACATATCGCAGGAATTGATATGGAATTAGTTAATGAACATTTCGCAACTTTCAGCGGAATGGGAAGACGTTTCCAAAAAGTAGGTGAATTTGACGGAATTTCAATTTACGATGACTATGCACACCATCCGACAGAAATCAAAGCGACATTATCATCTTCCAAATCATTCAAAAACAGAAATGTAATCGCAGTATTCCAACCACACAGATATACAAGATTACAAAATCTTTGGAATGAATTTATGGGAGCATTTTCTGATGTTGACAGAGTTGTGGTAACAGATGTTTATGCAGCGTCAGAAGATCCTATAGAAGGTGTTAATTCAGAAGCTTTCACAAGCGAACTAAAAGAAAAAATTGACGCTCCTTGTGAAAACATTTCAGGAGATATTAAAGAAGTTGCAAAAAAATTGTTCCCAACCCTAAAATCCGGAGATATTGTTATAGGTTTAGGTGCCGGAACTATTACA
Source organism: bacterium (assembly GCA_014803505.1). Classification (GTDB taxonomy): domain Bacteria; phylum Cyanobacteriota; class Vampirovibrionia; order Gastranaerophilales; family Gastranaerophilaceae; genus Zag111. Next base: position 15,994 of record JAAVBM010000016.1, read on the forward strand.
AATCTTGGCAAAGAATTATTAGCACTAAATGAGGAGAGAATCAAAGTTGGCAATTAATTCTGAAAAAAACTTTGATATAAAAATTCATACAACTTTTAAAATCGGCGGTAAAATTTCCGAAGTATTTTTTCCTGAAAACATCAACGAATTTGTAAAAATCTTAAATGAAAACAGTGATATTCGAGTTTTTGGAAATCTTTCAAATACTTTGATTTCAAGCAATGGATATGAAGGAAAAATTATTTTAACCACCAAAATGGATTCAGTGACAATTGAAGGAAACAGAGTTATTGCTGATTGCGGAGTCAAGGGTCCAAAATTATCACAACTGGCTTGCAGCAATGGTTTATCCGGATTAGAATTTATGATTGGATTTCCCGGTTCTGTTGGCGGCGAAGTCTATATGAATGCTTCGGCAAACTCTCAAGCAATAAGTGATAAACTAACAAGTGTTACTTGTTATTCCAAACAACTTGGACTTGTTAAATACTCAAAAGATGAAATGAATTTCGGATATAGATCTTCAAGATGTCAAAACGAAGATTTAATTGTTTTACAAGCAGAATTTGAACTTGATGAAAAAAATCCAATTGAAATTCAAGCAAGAATGAATGAAAATTTGAAATTCAGACAAGCACATCAACCATCTTTGTCACTTCCAAACTGCGGAAGCATATTCAAAAATCCAGAAGGAGATTCTGCAGGACGATTACTGGATTCTATAGGAGCCAAACAAATGTCCCACGGAAATGCAAAGGTTTGGGAAAATCATGCTAACTTTATAGTTAACAACAAAAATGCAACCTCCTCAGATGTTCTGAATTTGATGCTGGAAATGCATACAAAAGTAAAAGAAAATTATAATATAGAATTAAAACCTGAAATCATATTTTTAGGCGGAAATAATAAAAAGGAAAATGAAATATGGCAAATATTGAATCAAAAATAGATAAAAATGCAAAAATTGCAGTACTATGTGGCGGAATGTCTTCAGAAGCAGAAGTTTCAAGACGTTCAGGCAAAGGATGTTTTGAAGCATTGCAAAGACTTGGTTATAAAAATGCAGAAATAGTTGAAGTTGATAAAAATATTGCACAAACTTTAAAAGAAGGGAATTATGAATTTGCTTATAATGCGCTTCACGGAAGATACGGTGAAGACGGATGTATTCAAGGAATTCTTGAAATTCTTCAAATTCCTTACACAGGTTGCGGCGTAATGTCTTCTTCTGTTTGCATGAACAAAGAATATACAAAAAGAATCTTATCAACTGATAAAACTATCCCTTTAATCAAATCTGTTTTTGTACAAAAAGGTGAAGATGTTAAAGAAAAAACAAAAGATTTAAATTATCCTTTGATTACAAAACCTGTATGTGAAGGTTCAAGCTTTGGTATGACAAAAGTTAATTCTCCTGAAGAACTTGAAGCTGCATACAAAGAAGCAATTAAATACAACGACGATGTTCTTATTGAAGAATATCTTGTAGGAACAGCTGCAACTGTAGGAGTTTTGGAAAGCGATAACGGATTATTCGCCACTGAAATTCTTGAATTAAGACCAAAAAATGAATGGTATGATTATGAGTGCAAATATACTAAAGGTATGACAGAATTTGTTCTACCTGCAGAATTGTCAGAGGAAATGACAAATAAAGTTAAAGAAATTGCAGTAAAAGCTTTCAAAATCGCAGGATGCAGAGGAGTTTCAAGAGTAGATTTCCATATTGTTAATAACATTCCATACGTTTTGGAAATCAACACTTCTCCAGGCATGACCGAAACAAGTGACTTACCGGCTCAATCAGCAGCTATGGGTATAAATTATGATAATCTGGTTCAAATAATATTGAATGGAGCAGGATTAAATAAATAATGATGGATGATAATGACATAATGAGAGAATTTGCAGATGATTTGCAAGATGAATTTGAATCAAGCAAACATTCTGTAAAATACAAACAAAATGAACGGAAACTTCGTAAAAAACAAAAACAAGTTAATCGTTTAAAAGCTGTTTTGCGTTTTTTAATATTTTTCCTAATATTATTTTTAGGTTATGAGTTTGTAATGCTTCCTCAATGGTATCTTCCGCAAGACGCTTTCAAAAAACAGAATGGAGAATATGTTGAAATTCTAAACAACAAACTGATTCCTACTTCTGTTATTTCTGATGCCATCAGCGATGTCAGAATCCCTAAATTACCAATATTTCTATTCAAAGTAAAACCAATTAAACATGAAATCTATAAAATACCGGTTGTAAAAAGTGTTTACGTCAGACGCTATGGATTCCCTCCAAGAATACAAATTATAATAAAGGAAAGAGTTCCTTATGCAGTTTTAAAAACAAATTTGCATAGTCAGCCATTTGCATTCTTTACACAAGACGGCGTTTTAATCATAAACAGAAAATATATGACTTACGCAGAGTCAGATAAAACCTTAAGAATTATCACCAAATCAACACATCTTGATAAAGATTGGAGTATGAAAAAGGCACAATATTTGGGTAAAATAATAAAAGATGTTGAAACATATTCAAATGAAAAAGTTTCATATATCGATATGCGAAATCCAAATGATGTCTATATCAGAATACCTTCAGCAAACATCCGACTGGGAGCATTAGACAGTACGGTATTTGAAAGAATTAAAAGAATATATACTATTCTGCCTCAAATTAAAGAATATAATAGCCGTATTAAGTATATTGATTTGAGTTGGGATAAGGTAAATTATTTAAAACTAAATAAAGAAGATAAAAATAAATAACATGACTTTTAGCGAAAATTATAACTCTATTAAAAATTTAGTAAATAAAGAGCTTCAAAAAATCGAACAAAAAATGATTTCAGAAGTTCAAATACGCGAGCCATTGAATTCTTATTTAACAAACTTCCTCACTTCGCCATCAAAAAGAATTCGTTCTGTTCTAACAATATTATACTTAAAAGCCTTAGGTGAAGAATTAACAGATAACCAACTTGAACTTTTATCAATAATTGAGTTGGTACACAACGCATCACTAATACATGATGATATTATTGATGAAAGCACATTGCGCAGAGGAGAATTAACAATATCCGCCAAATTTGGCAATAAACTCGGAGTTATTTCAGGTGATTATATTTTATCATTAGCAATGCAAAAACTTGCAAAAATAAATAATATCGAAGTAATTTCTCATTTTTCAAAAACCATAAAACAAATGTGTATTGGAGAAATAAATCAAAATTTTGATAAATTTAAAATTGGAACAATCGAAAATTATATTGATAAAACAAAGAATAAAACAGGATACTTATTTGAAACCGCACTGATATGTTGTACAATGTTTTCAGAAAAAGAACTCGGCACAGAGCAGGCAGGAGAACTTGGAATCAATACAGGAATTGCTTTTCAAATAAGAGATGACTTAATAAATTATACAAACACAGACAAATCAAAACCATTTAATAACGATATAAAAGAGGGTATATATAATGCACCGATTATATACTCAGGCAACATAAATGACTACTCTTCAGGTATTGAAAAAACAAAGGTTTTGTTGGATAATCATATTCAGAATTCACTAAAAATAACAGAAAAACTTCCTGTTAATGAGTATTCAATCGCATTAAAAAAATTTTTGGAGCTTTTAAATAATGTTTAATATTAAAGAGTTTTTGGATAATTATAAAATCAAACTAGAAGAAAAAAGACAAGCAAATTGGGAAAATTTTAAATCAAAGTTTTCAGCAGAAACACAAGAAAAAATTAACAAATGGGAAGAAAGTTACAAAAATTATAAAGAAAGTGCTTTATGTGAAGTAATAGAAACAGTAGTTTTTGTAGTGGTAATGGTTATAATAATAAGATTTTTTGTTGGAGAAATCAGATGGATACCATCAGGTTCAATGCATCCAACACTTCTAGAAGGTGATAGAATTGTTGTAGAAAGATACTCCAGATTCTTTTCAGGTCCTGATCGTGGGGATATTATGGTATTCTATCCGCCATCTACAAAATTATCAAACAAACCTCTACCTCTTTTAGCCAGACTAACAGGTATTTTCTGCAAAGATATTGCATATATTAAAAGAGTTGTTGGCATGCCGGGTGATAAAATAGAAATTAAACAAGAAAAAGACGGTTCTGCTTATGTTTATATCAATGACAAAAAATACGAAGAAGATTATATAAAAAGCGTTTACGAATATCCATCTTGTCCAGATCCTGAAGCTAATATGATGTTCTTAGCAAGTGATCAGATTATGAAATGCGGTCCATTCCAATTGGATGAAGACAGCTACTTTATGATGGGTGATAATCGTGGAAATTCACAGGACAGCAGATATTGGGGCACACTGAAAAAAGATCGTTTTATTGGACGCGCAGTATTTGTATTCTGGCCATTTAACAGAATGAAAACATTACCAAAATTAAAATAAATGGTAATATTTCATATAATTGGCTAATATATCTGAACTTACACCATTTGCAACATTGGCTTTAACAACCTGTTCATGATCTTGAACTGTTTTATTATTAAGTTTTTCAGATTCATCATTTTTAGGCTGAGTTGCTTGTTGCTTTTGAGCCTCCTGTGCTTGTTCAACCATTAATTCTATCTGTTGCATAACTTGTGAATGCAGTTGAACATCTCCTGCAAATGAACCGGTTGATTGAACTCCTGCAGTATCTAAATCTTGAAGAATTTCTTCCCACTGTTCATAATTTGTTATAGACACACCTTGAGCCTGCGCTGCTGCTTGAGCTTTACGCAATTCTTCTATGGATTTTATTTCATTTAAATCACCCATTTTAGCTCTCCTTAATCAAAAGCACTTCTTATCTATAATATATAAGTATAAATTCTAGATACATTTTCAAGATAACAAATTTTCGTAACAAATTTTAATAAAATTCTGTAAGAGATTTTTTAATTAAAGGGACTTCAAATAAATCTGCGCCAAAGCTAAATCAGATTTCGTTGTAACTTTAATATTTCTGTAATCCCCTTCAACAATATAAACATCTTTACAAAGAGCTTCAACCATGCCGGCATCGTCTGTGAAATTTTCCAAAGCCAGCTTTTCATGTACAGATTTAATCAAATTATATTCAAAAGCTTGCGGAGTTTGTGTATTATAAAGCTTTGAACGGTCAATCGTTTTGATTATTTTTCCATTCTCATCAACTTCTTTTATAGTATCAACTGTCTTTGTCATAGTCGAAACAGCTTTTTTATCAATAACTTCTGTCATTACTTTCTGTATAATTTCTTGCGTAATCATTGGTCTTGCTCCATCATGAATCAAAACATAATCACAATTTATTGATTTCAAACCGTTAAAAACAGAAGCTTGACGAGAATTTCCACCTTCTACGATTTTAACATTACTTATTTCGCTGAAAAATTCGTTCAAAATATCAATTATTGAAGCATTTGCGCAAATAACAATTTCATCAATATTAGACTTAACAAAAGCTTCAACAGTGTATTTAATTATTTCTTTTCCGTCAATTTTTTCAAGTAACTTATTTGAATTGCCAAAACGTGAAGAAGTTCCGCCGGCAGTAATTATTGCACCAAATCTCATCTGTTCTTCTCCCAGTGATTAAAAATTCTATTCTCAACATCCTCTTTTGAAAAATGTTTTAATTCTCCATTCATATTTAAATCAATACCAGAACCATTTTTCACATAACCAATTACAATTCCGCCATCATAATCTTGCGGTACTGTTGCAACAATCTGATAATCTTCACCGCCGAACAATACCAAGTCTTGCCAATTATCAAATTGTTCAAGCTCTTTGTCATGAGGAATTTTATCAAAATCTATGTCCAACAAAACTCCGCTTTCGTTAGCAATTGTTGATAACGCATCCATCAAACCATCAGAAGTATCCATCATTGCATACTTACCATCAACAGATAAAGCTATTTTCTTGCCAAATTCAACCTGTGCTGAGGGTTCAAGATGAGATTTTATAAATTTTTCAAATGTATTATTCCCCTCAATTAAGCATTTTAACCCTGCACCACTGGAACCATGAACCCCTGAAACAATGACCTTTTGTCCAAACTGGGCATTCTTTCTTGATGAAATATTTCTATTTACAGTTGCTCCGATTGCGCATACAGAAATGAAAATTTTATCTCCGCCAGTTATATCACCGCCAACAATTTGAATTGATTCTCCGCAAGCTTTTTTACAACCTAAATAAAAATCTTCTATAAAACCTTTATCTATATTTGCAGGCAAAGATAATGAAATTGTCAAATATTTTGGCTCAGCACCACTTGCCGCAACGTCAGAAATATTTACCATTACTGATTTATAACCAAGTTGAAACGGTGTTATTTTACTTCTCAAAAAATGAACATCTTCAACAAGACTATCTTGCGTTACAACAATGCCCAAATCTTCTAAAAATGCACAATCATCACCAATATAATTTGAACATAATAAATTTTTTATTATAGAAATAAATTCTTTTTCTTTCATATCAATTAAACTATATCATGCTCAATCAGTGAAATAAATTCTTTAACCAAATTAGCATTCCATTTTTTACCGCTATCAGCTTTGATAATATCCAAAGCATCACGTGCAGACAATTTACCACGGTAAGGTCTAGGCTCGATAAGTGCAAAATATTGATCAATAATCAAAATTATCTGTGAAGTCAACGGAATATCTTCTTTTGCAAGTTTATTCGGATAACCTGAACCATCCCAATTTTCGTGGTGGTGCTCAATTATAGGTAAAATATCCTGAACATAAGATATAGGTTTCAAAATCTTTTGAGCCGCAATAATCGGATGATTTTTAATTTGTTCACGTTCATCATCTGTTAAAGGTGCAGATTTTTGTAATAAATCCTGAGGTAACATCAAATTACCTATATCATAAAGTAAAATCGCAACTCTTAAATTATCAATATCTTCTTTTGGAAGATCAAATCTTTTTGCCAAACTAACAGCCATAAGAACTTTGTTCTTCACAATACCTGATGAATGCATAGGATTATACATTTTAGCCAGCATATCAGCAACAGTGTATAAAGAATCATTTGAAAGTTCATCTTTATTAACAGGTGCGCGGAGTTTTAAACATAACTCTTTAGACAAATGCTGAGCCATTGGAATTCTATTTTTAGATAGTATATCTAAGAAAGTATTAACAGCAACTTCTTGCCATGAAACTTCAGTGATAGGCTTAGCAATAGTAACACGGTTTCTACCTTCACGTTTAGAAGTATACATTGCTTGGTCAGTAAGTTCTAACAATTCTTCGACATTTTCCGTATGTTCAAAATACGTTGCAACACCCAAACTGCCTGTTATATGACCGATAGTTTCAATTTCAACATGTTCAATTGATTTACGGATTCTTTCTGCAGCTATCATTGCACCTTCTGAACCGATACCCGGAAGCAATACATTAAATTCTTCTCCACCCATACGAGCAGGAACATCAACTGAACGCGCATTTGACTTTAACACTTCAGAAATAGTTTTGATTGCTAAATCACCATAATAATGACCATAAGTATCATTTATTTTTTTCAAATAATCTAAATCAATTCCAATAACAGAGAAAGGTTGATTTTGACGTTTTGCACGCTGAACTTCTTTTTCAATTGCTTCTTCAAAATATCTGCGGTTATATAAACCGGTAAGAGCATCTGTCACAGCTTGTTCTCTTACAGCTTGGAACAAATCAGCGATGGTAATAGCCATCTCAATTTGTTTAGCAAACAAGCCCAAAAAATCCATTTCAGCAGAAGCAAGTTCATCTCTTGCTGTAAATACACAAAACCATCCGAACTCCTGATTTTGAGTAATTAAAGGTATTACAATTACTGATTTTACAGGCTGATTAGAAATTATTTTTTGTACAGTTTCTGATGATAATTCAGGCAAGACAGCTCGCAAAGACAAATCGATAGACTTTGTTTGAATAATTGTTCTACGACGCATTGCATCTGCAAAAACACTTTCACTATCGTAATTCAAACGTCGTGTTTGAATACCCGGTGTTCCGATAAGATTATTTAATCTATCAATCAAACCATCATTAGATTGTGCCAAAATATTCATAAAAACACCGTCTTTATCAACGGATTTTTTTATAATAACACAATGCATATACCCAAGTTCGCCTTGAGTACTATTAACAATTGCTTCCATAACATTTTCCAAAGGAGTAGAAGAATTCATCATATCCCAAATATGCTGCAACGTAAACATACGTTTATTTGCGTCATTTAATTCTTCTGTACGTTCTGCAATTGCTTTTTCCAGTTCAATATTACGTTCATAAATTTCAAGATAATCACGTTTTTCGTGGTAAATGTTATTTTCCACTTCTGAAACTTTTCTGGTTACTTCTTTAAATTTATCGAATAAACCCATAAATCTTTCCATATATTATTGAACTTCAAGTACTAATTATAACACTTTTTAACTAAAATATCAAGGTATTAATCGTATCAATAACATCTTTTGGAGAAGGTAAATTTGTACAAGCATTAAGATTTTCTTTCAATTTACATTTTCTTTTAAAACATGTCTGACAAGAAAACCCTTCACCACCTAGAGCTATGTATTTTTTCTTGTCGCCATAAGGTGCAAGAACTTCTTTCGGAGTACAAGTAAAAATAGTAATAATAGCAGGATTACCCGTTGCCCATGCCAAATGAGCACTACCACTATCAGGTGCCATCACAAGATTTGCTCTCGAGAACAACTCCATCAATTCCATAATATCAGTTTTTCCGGCAAGATTTAAATATTTTCCTCCGCTAATATATTCAATAAGTTCATTATCATTTGGTCCACCGGTAAATACAAGATTACATTTAGAACCTATTTCATCCACGACAGTTTTCCAATGATCTTTATTCCAATGTTTATTCACCCAAGTTGTCGCAGGAGCAATTACTACTAACGGTTTACTTGAATCAAATCCTTGTAATAACTCATCAATTTTCTTTATTTGTACGTCATTTCTTGGAGGAAGAGAAACTTTTATATCATCTGTTTTTATTCCTAAATGTTCCGCATATTTCAAATAGTTCAAAACAATTGGTGAATTCGGAGCATATGATATATCATCAATCCATTCATTACCGCCAAGAACTGATAATTCTCTACCTTCTTTTGAAATAATTCTTCGTTTAGCTCCACAGAAAAGAAGCCAATATAAACTTTTCAACATCATTTGAGAATCTATTGCAATATCAAATTTTTCAGCACGCAACTGTTTTAAAATTTGAATATACTCTTTAAAATTCTCCAAACAAAATCCTCTTTGTTTCCATTGTTTTATTGGAACAAGAATAGCTCTATCAACGCACGGGTTATTTTCTACAACTTGAATTCCTTTTTCAGAAACCAGCCAAGTCAACTCATAACCTGCATTTTTCAAAGCATTTGCCAGAGGAATATTAAAAATTACATCACCTAAAGATGATAATTTAATCAATAATAATTTCTTTTTTCTTTCTTCCATTTGAATATCCTCTAGTCAATTAACATTATATGGTGATTATATGCCAAAATATTTTTTACGTCTATACTGTACAAGATTAACTAATTAACCACGATTTTTTAAAAAAGTAATAAATTTATCACCATATTTTTTTTGTTTAATCAAATCAAAATCAGAAAAATCGACATCCGTAACATGTTCGAGAATTATAATTCCAGCCGAAATATTTTTTACTACACTCAAACTATTTTCATAAATTCCTGAAAAATAGGGAGGATCAATATAAATTACATCAAAAGATTCAACGAATTTCGAACAAATTTTCAAGCTATCACCCAGAATGAGTTTCAAATCATTATTATGTTCATATTTTCTAAAATTTGATTTAATTACATTATAAACTTTTTTATTTTTTTCTATAGAAACGACTTTAGAAAACCCGCGAGAAAGGGCTTCAAGTCCCATAATTCCCGAACCGGAATACATATCCAAAAAGCTTGCGTCTTGAAAATCCATCATAGCTTGCAGGGTATTAAACACGCTCATTCTGACTTTTGACAAAGTTGGGCGAGTAATATTTTCATCAGGGGCAGCAATTTTCTGCCCTTTATAAATTCCTGCAGTAATATTCATAATTTTTATTTTACTATAAAAAGAATTTTCATTTCAACATAAACTATGTTAGGGGTAAATATCTAATCGATATTTAATAAAAGGGGGTTCAGAAGCTGAACCCAAATAATTAGTCATTCCGGACTTGATCCGGAATCTATCAATGTCAATGAAACTGATAGATGCTGAATCAAGTTCAGCATGACAGTTAATGAAATATTCTTTTTAAAACTAGCTTTTGTTCCTTCATTTCTTTCTCTACTTGGTTGTTCGCACTAAACGGGACTACAGTCAAAAGCTCAACGCTTTCGCCTTGCGCCCTCTGCTCACAATCCGCTTTATTGCGAGTAAAAGAGAAAAAGAAAAATGCAGACCAAATGATACGAGTTATCAGAAACTACGTTTCCTAACCTTCCTTTGATTTGCTGGTGCAAATAACATAGTTTATGTATGCAGCAAAAAGGCAGAGTGTACACTCCGCCTTTTTGCATAAAATCTTAATTCTTTATAGAATTATACAGCTACTTTCATTGTTTTTTCGATGATTTCATTGAAGCTGTCAGCTTTTAATGAAGCTCCACCAATTAAAGCACCATCAATGTCAGATTTAGCCATTTGTTCTTCAATTGTAGAAGGTTTTACAGAACCACCGTATAAAATTCTGATAGAATCAGCAGCTTGCGAACCAGCAACTTCAGAAACAACGCCACGAATCATTTTGATAACTCTGTTAGCTTCTTCAGCATCACAAGATTTACCAGTACCAATAGCCCAAATTGGTTCATATGCAATAACTGATTTAGCAACGTCTTCTGAAGAAATACCTTCTAATGCAGCTCTGATTTGTGAAGCAATATGAGAATCAGTAACACCAGCTTCTCTTTGTTCTAAAGTTTCACCACAACAAATAATTGGAATCAAACCGCCAGCTAAAATAGCTTTTGCTTTTTTGTTAATCATTTCATCTGTTTCTGAGAAATATTGTCTTCTTTCAGAGTGTCCGATAATAACAAATGAACATCCTGCATCTTTTAACATTTCAACAGAAATTTCACCAGTATAAGCACCAGAAGTTTCCCAGTGGCAATTTTGACCGGCAACATAAAGTTTGCTGCCTTCACATCCGCAATCACAAGGGATTTCAGATACTTGGTTTAATGATGTAAATACAGGTGCAATTACAACTGTAGGTAATTGAGTTGCATTAAAACCTGAAACAAATGATTTGATTCCTTCATACAAAGCTTTTGCATCGCTTTGAAGAAGATTCATTTTCCAGTTACCTGCGATAATAGGTTTTCTTGACATAATAAATTCTCCTTTAAAAAATACCACTTTATACAAGTGGTATTTTATATTAAAAAAAACTTTTATTCAACAGAACAGATTAATATTCCATTTTCCAACCAGCTTCGATAATAGCATTAAGACATCCGGTTGGACGACCATAAATATTGCCGGAAGAAACTGTCATAGGACAATTATTTCTAACAACGCCACTAAATCTATCAGCAAGAGTACCATCAGCCTGAATATCAACACTAAAAACATCTCTTCCAAACATATTTGGAGAAGCCGGACCATTTACATCCATGAAAACACTTGTTATCTTATTAGTTGAATTATAAGTACCACAAATTGTCGCACCATTAGTAGTTTGAATACAATAACCCATACCTGATGTCGGTTCAATAGAATTTCTAGATTCTATATCAGAATAAGTTGCAGGAAGACAGCGGTTTGTTCCAGTTTGACAATTTCTTTTAACAGGTTTCATATAAGTATTAAGAAGATATGCAACACCTGCAGTACAATCTCCGGTATTAGCATTAGTACAAGAATTATTTGCAGAAGCTTTTGATTCAAGATAACTATCAACATGCTCCTCATTCATAATAGCTTGAACTGCATCAGAAACCTGAGCATAAACTTTTTGAAGTTGTGCAGTGTATAATCTGTTTTTATAATTTTTCATTACACCAGGGATTGTCAAAACCGCAACAATACCCAAAATGCCTAATGTAATCAATACTTCTGATAAAGTAAAACCCTTTTTCATATATATCCTTTCATTTATAATTTAATAATTCATAGTCCAGTTATCTCTAATAATTCTTTCCAAACATCCATAACCATATTGCGAATTACTATTAGCATTGCAATCATTAGGATCATATATTTCACCGGCAGAATTATGTACATCACCAAGTTTATTGGTATTTATATCAAGAGCAATTGTAAAAAAGTCTCTACCCATAATATTAGGAGCATCAGTAGAATTTATATCAACACGAAAAACACAACGTTCTGACCATTGACAATAAAAATATATAGCTTCGCCACCCTGCAGTTTCAAACCACTTCCTATAAAATTGGAAGGCGTTGTTGCATCACTACCACTCAATAGTCGGTAATTATTAGCAAAAGGATTAGTATTACTACTACTTGGAGCTTTTTTAAAATATTTTTCAAGAAATTCAGTTTCCTTGCCTCGTTGAGAATATGGTGTTTGCGCAAAATATGAAACATTATTATCAACACATGCCTGATTAACAGCAGTTTCAACCATTTCATACATTTTTTTCAATCTTGCAGTATAAAGTTTACTATGATAATCCTTCATAAAAGACGGTAATACCAAAGATGCAATAATACCGATAATTGCCATTGTAACCAATAATTCACCAATAGTAAGGGCTTTTTTCATACTCTTTTTAAATCCTGTTTAAATAATAAATATATAAATAAATTATACTACTTTTTCGCAATCATTTCAAGTGGTTAACAGATAATATTGGCATATGCCGAGCAACATACCACAAAATACACTGACCCAAATTATTAAAAAATAATAAATTTCGCTTGTTAATTTGCTTTCATGCCTTATAATGTAGGTATATAATGTTGAGAAGGGAAATAAATAATGACTGAAAATAATTCTAATCCGTTTAAAAACGATGACGTGATTAAAGACGAAACTAACGAAAATTCTAAAGAAAATGAAACTGTTGTTGAGGAAACAAAAGAAGAAACAACCGAAAACAATAAGCTTCAAGAAGAATATGACAAATTAAATCAACAATATGTTCGTCTTGCTGCAGACTTTGATAATTACAGAAAACGTCAAGAACAAGAACGCGAAAATCTGATTAAATTCGGAACAGAATCAGCTTTAAAAAAAATGATTGAAGTTCTTGATAACTTTGAACGCGGTCAAAAAGCCCTTGAAGGTGTAGAAGATTGCGAAAAAGTTAAAGAAAGTTTCAACCTTGTACACAAACAAGTTTGGGATTCTTTGGCTAAATTAGGATTAGAAGAAATAAAAGCGGTTGGAGAAGAATTCGATCCGAATTTCCACGAAGCAGTAATGCAAACTCCGACAAGCGAACACCCTGAACATACCGTAATAGCAGAATTACAAAAAGGTTATAAAATGGGTGACAAAATATTAAGACCAACCCTTGTTAATGTTGCGACAGCAGAATAATAACAAATTTGAGGATTTAAAAGGAAGTATAAAAATAAGATGACAGATTTTTACGAAATATTAGGAGTATCAAAAGATGCTTCAAAAGATGAAATAAAATCAGCTTTCCGCAAGAAAGCTCGTGAATTACACCCTGACGTAAATAAAGCCCCTGATGCAGAAGAAAAATTCAAAGAACTTGGTAAAGCATACGAAACTTTATCTGACGACGGCAAAAGAGCAACTTATGACAGATATGGCGAAGACGGATTGAAAAATGCCGGATTTGATACAAACGGACCATTTGCAGGTGGTTTTGGAGATTTGAATGACATATTCGAATCATTCTTTGGCGGTTTCGGTGGATTCGGATTTGGCGGCGGAGTTGATCCAAACGCTCCTCAACGTGGAGATGATTTGAGATACGATATCAAATTGAAATTCGAAGACGCAGCTTTTGGAATTAACAAAGAAATAAAATTCGATCATCTTGAAACCTGTCCTGATTGTAACGGAACAGGAGCAGAAAAAGGTACTCAAAAGAAAACTTGTCCTCAATGCGGAGGTTCTGGTCAAGTAAAAACAGTTACAAGAACTCCTTTGGGTAACTTTGCTCAAATTACATCATGCCCGCACTGTCATGGTTCAGGTCAGGTAATTGACAAACCATGTAAAACTTGCCAAGGACATGGACAAGTTAACAGTGAAAAGAAAATTGAAATAAAAATTCCGGCAGGTGTTGATAACCTTTCAAAAATAAGAGTTTCAGGAGAAGGTGATTGTGGTATAAATGGCGGTCCTAACGGAGATTTATTTGTTGTAGTTCACGTCGAAGCTTCTGATTATTACAAACGTGAAGGAATTAATGTTTTCACAGAACTTGAAATATCTCCGGCTCAAGCAGTTATTGGAGATGTTGTAAATATTAAAACCCTTGACGGCGAAAAAGAAATTCAGATTCCGGCAGGTGCTCAGCACGGAAACCTTGTTAAAATTAAAGGCGCAGGAATTCCTATTATTTCAAGACCTTCACAAAGAGGAGATCATGTTGTAATATTAAAAGTGAAAGTTCCTACAAAATTAAGTGAGGAAGAAAAAGCTTTATATCAAAAATTGTATGAAATACAAACGGGGAAAAAACCTCAACAATCAATTATGTCAAAAGTTAAGGGAGTTTTTAAATAATATGCGTAAATTATTGTTAGCTTTGATTTTATGTTTTACTGCTTCAGGAATCGCTTTTGCAGAACAAGTTCCGCAAAATGTTCAAGATTTTGTAAATCAAACATTTCCGGAAACAAATTTCCGATTCGACGGAGTAATTGTTTTACCTGATAATACAATGTATCTGCCGATTATTCCTGCAAAAACAGAAAATGTTGAAGAAGTTGGTATTAAATCAACTTATCCCATAAATGAAACTTTAAAACAAAAACCTGATATGGTTATTCTTAACAATAATTACTCCCTATTAAAAGTTATAAATACTAATGGCAAAAAAACAGTTATAAATCTTTTAAATCCGCCTGACGAAATTCAATCAGGACTTTTACCACAAGATATATTACTTCCAAAAGGTTTAGTAATTCCTGAAACATTAAAAGGTATTATCGGAAATATTGATATCACTGTTACACAAGATACAGGATTGAAAATTAACAACAATCGTAATACTGAAAATACAGCTGTTGAACCGGTAGAAGAATTAAATAATAAAACATTCTATATTGCACCCGGAATCAATAAAAATATTCAAATAATCCATTCAGATACAAGAATTGCAGAATATGCTCTTGCTCAAGAAAATATTATTAATGATTTAAAATCTTATAATGGCGAATTTTTATTAGCTACTTACTTTGATTCTAAAACAATGAATATTATTTCACTAATGGATGAAAAAGTAATTAAAGAAATACATTTTGAAACTTGTCCTGAACAAATTTTAATCGATAACAATAATAAACTTGCATATATCTCTTCAGGTTCAAGTTCAAGTATTTACGTATTTAGTCTTGAAACAATGACTCTAAAAAGACAACTTAAAATTAACGGATTATGTGAAAAACTTACTCTTTCTGAAGACGGAACAAAAATATTCTACGTAGACAGAAATAAAAACGATATTTGGGCTATAGAGCTAGATAATAATTATTATCTAAAAAATATCGGAAGCTTTCCAAATATTTCAAAAATTGCTTATGTGAACGGAAAAATCTACATCATAAGCAGAACCCAAAACAGACTTGCTATTGTTGATTATGAAACAATGGAATTATTGTCAGAATTAGAAGTTTGCGAAAAACCAGTTGACTTATATGCACGTAATAATGAATTATTTATCCTTGGCGCAGCAGAAAATCTTGTTGAAGTTCTTAACACAGAAGAAGATGTTATTACTGACAAACTTTTCTTAAATACAAATGCATTCGCAACAACAATTACACCAATTGAAAACAGCGAAATGATTATGATTACAAATGCTCGTTCAGGATTGTATTCAGTAATCAATACTTCAACAAAAGAAATTGTTAAAACAAGTCCGCTTGATGTACCTGTTCGCTCAATTGTAGTTACTGATAAGGTTAAAACAATAAAATGATTATAGAAACATTTGACAATACAACACAAGAAATACTAAAAGAACTTGAAAAAACTCAAAAAGAATTTTGGAATATCTCAAGAGTTACAGCGGAATTCTTATATAATATGATTGTTGACTCTAAAGCAAAAAGCGTAATTGAAGTCGGCACATCAAACGGATATTCAGGAATTTGGCTCGGCAAAGCTTTGAAAAAAACAGGCGGTAAATTAACTACTATTGAATTCTATGATAAAAGAATTGCCATAGCTAAAGAAAATTTTGAAAAATGCGGCGTAGCTGATGTTATTGAAATAAGACAAGGGGACGGCGCGACTGTTTTAGAATACTTACCGGAAGATTTTAAGATTGATTTTGCATTTATTGATGCTAACAAAGCTCAATATATCAAATTTTTTCATTTAATTGAACCACATCTAAATGTTGGCGGATATATTGCTTGTGACAATGTAATATCTCATGCTTCAAAAGTACAAGATTTCCTTGAAGACATAAATGCAAATCCTAATTATGAAAATGTAGTTCTGCCACTTCCTGCAGGCTTATCGCTTGCTAAAAAGTTAAGATAAAATTGTCACTCTGAACTGATTTCAGAGTC
This sequence comes from bacterium, assembly GCA_014803505.1. GTDB lineage: Bacteria > Cyanobacteriota > Vampirovibrionia > Gastranaerophilales > Gastranaerophilaceae > Zag111. Next base: position 32,761 of record JAAVBM010000016.1, read on the forward strand.
ATACAACCAAAAGATTCCGGATCGAGTCCGTAATGACGGTAAATAGAAACTCAGAATGACAGTAAATACATTGTCACTCTGAACTGGATTCAGGGTCTACCAAATAAGAGATTCCGAATCAAGCTCGGAATGACGGCAACAAAGAAAAAGGAGAAATAAAATGAGTGAAGATTGTATCTTTTGCAAAATTATAAGAGGCGATTTTAATACAGAATTTGTTTATGAAACAGAAAATACTATAGTTTTTAACGATATAAATCCAAAAGCTCCAATTCATATGCTTGTATGTCCTAAAAAACATATTGCATCTTTGAATGAATTAGATGACAAAAATTTAATGTCAGAACTTTTGCAAACAGTGAAAGATGTTACTAAAAAAATAGGATTAAATGCATACAAAACTCAAATTAATACCGGAAAAGAAGCGGGTCAAGAAGTTTTCCATCTTCATATACACGTAATGGGTTCAAAATAATTTTCATTGAAAAGAAATATTTATATGATAGCATTAAGTTACGCGTTTTTTGCGTAACTTAATTTTTACATATAAGAAAGGGAATTATAAGAATGAAAAATGGCATAGAAAACGGTTATTATCACGAAATTACACCCGGCGGTTACGGTATATCTATTAAAGCAGGTGATGTATTATTCTCAGACAATTCTCCGTTCCAAAAAGTAGAAGTTTTTGAAACAGATTCTAAGTTGGGTAGAGTTTTGACACTTGACGATTTAATGATGACAACAGAAGGTGACGAATATCATTACCACGAAATGATTGCACATATTCCAATGATGCAACACCCTTGCCCAAAATCAGTCCTTGTAATCGGTGGTGGTGATGGCGGTACTATTCGCGAAGTTATGAAACATAAAACAGTTGAAAGAGCTGTTCTTTGTGAAATCGATGGAATGGTTATTGAAGCTTGTAAAAAATATCTTCCTACAATTTCTTGCGAATTGGATAACCCAAAAGTAGAAATTCTTGTTCAAGATGCTATTGAATATATCAAAGATAAAAAAGATGAGTTTGATATTATTTTAATCGATTCAACAGATCCAATGGGACCTGGTGAAGGGTTATTTACTGAAGAGTTCTATACTAATGTGAAAAATTCACTTAAAAAAGGCGGTATTATTGCAGCTCAATCAGAATCTCCTTTCACTAACAAAGAAGAAATCAAAAAAATGTATAACCTTTTGAAAAAAGTATTCCCAGTAGTTTCAACATACACTTCCAATATTCCAACATATCCTGGCGGATATTGGGCTTGGGCATTCTGCTCAGTTGATGTTAAACCTTTAGAATACTACAATGATGAACGCGCAGAAGAAATTATTCCTACTTGTAAAATTTACAATAAAGAATACCATAATGCACGTTTCGCTCTTCCAAATTATTTAAAAGAATTATTATAACAAATAATATATTGTAAGAAGCCGGTGAGAGATATATCTCTCACCGGCTTCTTGTATTTATCTCAAAAACTTTTTCTTTAAATATTTAAAAGATGGTTTTTCTACAAAATAATATGTAAATACACCAAACAAAATTACAACAATAAAAAATAATACAAGATTTTCAACAGGATGCGCAATTACCCATTGAGAATGAGCTTTGCAAACATAATACATCCATAATGTTCTAATAAATTGATGAGTTAAAAATATTGAAAATGCAAACTGTCTAAGAAAAACTGAAATATTATTTTCTAATAATTTTGAAAAATATCCTTTTTTAATAACAAATAATGAAAATAAAAATATAAATGCAATAATCATAATCATACGATTATTATAATTTATTTGGTGAAATACTAAATAAATCGTAATATTTCAATATTTTTAATCTTTTCCATAATCAATCCCTTTTTTTAACTATAACTTATTACTCATATTTTTATTAACTATAGTATGGTGCAAGTTATAACATAATTAATAAAATCTTTTTCATCCAAATTCTTCTAATTATATATCCTATTTATTGAACTATAGTTCAATTTGTGAATATTATAATTCATTATAATATAATGTCAACTATTTTAAAATTTTTATTATGAATAAAGAGAAAATTGTAGAAATTTTTTCCGCTAACTTAAGGGCAGAAAGAGCTCGGAAAAAATACACACAAGAACAACTTGCTGAAGTAGCAGAAATTACAACAGAATATTTGTCAAAAATTGAAAATGGAAAAGCATGTCCGACAATATTAGTAATTACAAACATTGCATTAGCACTTGGTGTAAATATTGATAAACTTTTGCCATTAGATGAACTTAGAAATTAAAACGGCTTAATCATTCTGCGAAAATTTTTTGTATGCTTCAACAATGTCATTACAAGCTGTTGGAATATTAACAACCTTATGTATCAAATAATAAGGATTGGTGAATGCTGAAAAAACTTCAGCTCCAACCGCTTTGGTTGCATTAACAGTATAACGTAATGGTTTATTCTCAATCTTAGAATTCTGATAATCATAACGAAAAGGATTGTTACTCTCATATAAATCATAAGTAACAGTATCAATAATTTGAGGAACCGGTGTTGAATCAACCCAATTCGTAAATATATTCATATTTTGTACTGTGGAATTAATTAAGTTCATATTGTTATAAAATATAAAAATAAATTTTTTTGTTAAAAAAAGCCCTGCAATAATTGCAGAGCTTTTTATTTAAAAAGTTTGTAATTAAACTTCTTTGAAAATCAATGTTGCGTTGTGGCCACCAAATCCAAAAGAATTTGATAAAGCAACACGAACTTTTTTATCTCTCACTTTATGTGGAACATAATCAAGATTTGCAACGTGTTCATCTTGGTTATCAAGATTTATTGTAGGTGGAACTTTACCCTCAGTTATTGTTTTTACACAAACAATAGCTTCAACAGCGCCTGTTGCACCAAGCATGTGACCATGCATACTTTTTGTTGAACTTACAAGCAAGTTTGTATTTTTATCTTTGTCACCAAAGATTTTTTCAATAGCTTGAGATTCAGCAATATCACCCAAACCTGTACTTGTACCGTGTGGATTGATATAATCAACATCTTCAGGTTTTACATTTGCATCATCCATAGCAAATTTCATTGCCATATATGCGCCATTACCTTCCGGATCCGGAGCAACCATATCGTGAGCATCAGCAGTTTGTCCATAACCTACGATTTCTGCATAAATTTTAGCACCACGTTTTTTAGCATGTTCGTATTCTTCAAGAACCATAACAGCTGAACCTTCACCCATAATAAAACCATCTCTGTCTTTATCATAAGGTCTTGATGCTTTTTGTGGTTCATCATTTCTTTTTGATAATGCACGACAAGCTGTAAATGCACCTACACCTAATGTTGTAATTGTAGCTTCACAACCACCGGCAACAACAACATCTGCATCACCATATTGAATACTTCTGAACGCATCACCTATAGAATGAGTACCTGTTGCACAAGCAGAAACTACAACTTTGTTAAGTCCTTTGTAACCATGCTTCATTGAAATACGACCAGAAGCCATATCAACAATCAACATAGGTACTGTAAATGGAGAAGCTTTAGTTGGTCCTTTTTCAATCATCGCCATATGGCTTTTTTCAAATGTTTGAAAACCACCTGCCGCAGAACTTACAATAACACCAATTCTATATGGATCAATATCTGCTTCATCAATACCGGAATCAGCAATTGCTTCATCAGCAGCAACCATTGCGAATTGAGTAAATCTGTCCATTCTTTTTGCATCTTTTGAATCCATATAATCTTCAGGATTAAAATCAGCATCTTTAATTTCAGCTGCAATTTTAACTGCTTGTTTTTCAGTATCAATTCTTTCAATTAAAGAAACACCACTTTTGCCTTCCAACATAGCATTCCAGAAATTATCGGTACCAATACCACAAGGAGTAACAGCTCCTAATCCAGTTATTACTACTCTTCTTTTAGTCATTTAAGATATCCCTTTTCCCTTTAATAATAAATAATGCGAGAATGAAATATTAAAATCCCACTCTCGCAAATATAAAATCCAGTTTGAATAATTCTTCTAAAAATTCAACTCGTGAGATAATTACTTACCTAATTTGCTATCAATGTAAGAAACTGCATCTTGAACTGTTTGAATTTTTTCTGCGTCTTCATCAGGAATTTCGCATTTGAATTCTTCTTCTAAAGCCATAACTAATTCAACTGTGTCTAAAGAATCAGCACCTAAATCATCTGTAAAACGAGCTTCAGGTGTAACTAATTTTTCATCAACACTTAATTGATCTACTACAACTTTTTTTACTGTTTCTAATGTACTCATCTTTTTTTCCTCTTTTTTAATTTAATATGTATTACTAATACTTTTCTTGCTACATTATAAACTGTTGAATATTTTTTTGCAAGAAATTTACAATTTAGCAAGGCTTTTGTTACAATTCAAAGCTAAATTAGATCATCAAACCGCCGGCAACTTCAATTGCTTGACCTGTAACATAATCTGTATCTAAAGCTAAGAATTTAACAACTTTAGCGATATCTTCAGGTGTACCAAGTCTTTTCATTGGAATAGCTTTTAAGTATTCATCAATGTTAGGAAGTTCAGCAGTCATAGCTGTTTGGATGAAACCAGGACATACAGCATTAACTCTGATGTTTCTTGAACCAAATTCTTTAGCAAGAGTTTGAGTGAAACCAATTAAACCGGCTTTAGAAGCTGAATAGTTTGCTTGACCTGCGTTACCATGACGACCAACAATACTTGACATATTGATGATTGAACCCTGACGAGCTTTTGACATGTATTTGATAACTGCATTAGTCACACAGAAAGCTGATGACAAGTTAACTTTGATAACACTTTCCCATTGATTCATATCCATTCTTAAGAATAAACCATCTCTTGTAATACCTGCATTATTTAACAAGATATCAATTTTGCCGTGTTCAGCAATCATTTTATCAACATTTTCTTTAACTGCATCGAAGTTAGATACGTCAAAGCTATAGAAGTATGCATTAACGCCTAAAGCTTTGATTTCATCGATTGCAGGTTGAGCTTTTTCAGCATCACAAATATCATTGATAATAATATCGCATCCTGCTGCAGCAAGTTCTTTTGCACAAGCTAAACCAATACCGCGAGAACCGCCTGTAATTAACGCAATTTTTCTTTCTGTCATTATTTTTTCTCCTTATATTTGGGTATATTACCCTCTCTGCTTTTATTTTGATTTATGTCGTTCCGAACTTAATTCGAAATCTATTCCCTTACGGGTTAAACTAACATTGATTGACTCTGGTCAGAATGACAAAAATAGCTAAAGTTATTTTTGTTCTGCTTATGTATTTACTATACCAATGCAAAATCTTCTTTTAAAGAAGCAACTGTAGCTTCTAAAGATTCTTTATCAAAAACATTATAAGTTTTTGTTTCAACATTGATTTTCTTAATCAATCCTGAAAGAACTTTACCAGGTCCTATTTCAATAAATGTATCTACGCCATTTTCAATCATATTTTCAATAGACTGAGTCCAATGAACTGATGAATAAATTTGACGAGGCATTTTATTTTTGAAATCATTTGCAGCAATAGTAGCAGCAGCATCAACGTTTGTTACCACAGGAATTGAAGCACTGCTAATATCTAAATCAGCTACAAAACTTGAGAATTCTCTACCAGCATCTTCTAAGAATTTAGAATGGAATGCACCTGAAACAGCAAGAGGAACAACTCTTCTTGCACCTTTTTCAAGTAACAATTCACCGGCTTTAGCAACAGCAGCTTCATCACCTGTAATTACAACCTGAGCAGGCGAATTATAATTTGCTACATCTACATAGCCAACTTTTGAAGCTTCTGCCAAAACTTCTTCCAAGCTTCCTGCAGGAGCATTTAATATAGCTGACATAGCTCCGCCTTTAACTTGTCCCATTAAATCTGCTCTTTTTTGAATAGCTAACAATGTTGTTTCTAAATCCATAACACCTGAAGCATACATTGCACAATATTCACCTAAACTATGACCTGCTGTAAAAGTTGGTATAATATTTAATTCAGACTTAAATGCTTCTAATGCAGCAATAGACATTGTAACAATTGAAGGTTGTGTATTAACGGTTTGTTTTAAATCCTCTTCAGGACCTTCAAAACATAATGATGTCACACTTTTACCTAAAACTTTATTGGCAGTTTCGAAAACATTTTTAGCAGATTCGAAATTATCATATAAATCTTTTCCCATACCAACAGACTGAGCGCCTTGTCCCGGAAAAACGAATGCTATTTTCTTAGTCATATTTATATCCCTCATTAATTCCCTTCTCAATACGCCAATTATACAATAAATATCAATTAAAGTAAAATAATTTACAATATAATGTATTCTTATCGGTTATTTACAATCGTTCGAAACTCTTTGCGCAAATCTTGCAAATATTTTACCAAAGATTTTATTGCAGATACGTAACCCATAATCTTTTTATACTTTTCTTTTTTATGTTTGAAAAAAAAGTAACTTTCTGCCATTTCTTCTTCCATATTATTAACTACAATTTCCAACCCGTCAAAAGGGTATTCGGTAAGCGAAACCATATCTTCTAAGTCCATAAATCTTCTTTTTTAGTCGTGTTTACTTATTATATCAATATCATATTATGCTATCGGCAATGATAACTCAACATTGTACACTAGTTCTATAAACTAGCAAACTAGTTATATAAATACATTATAAAACCAGACTCTGAATCAAGTTCAGAGTGACAAAATTTTTGATTAACATCAGTTAGCTTTAGTCATTCCGGACTTGATCCGGAATCTATTACTTAGCAATACAAAACAGACCCTGAATCAAGTTCAGGGTGACAAAATAAAAACACCCCAATGCGGCGAAAACTCCAGAAATTACCGTACGATGTGTAACATAACTGGTAGCAAAGTACCCCGTCCGGTGAGGACCCTAGCAGATGCCTTCGCGAAGTCTAACTACTGCAGCACCCCAAGTCATACCTGCTCCAAATCCGCAAAGTATCGCTGTTGAACCAAGTTTAATTTTACCTTGTTCTACACCTTCAACCAAAGCAATTGGAATAGATGCAGCTGAAGTGTTTCCGTAATATTTAATATTTGAAATAACTTTTTCATCAGAATATTCAAGTCTTTGTTGCAAAGCTTCAATAATTCTTTGGTTTGCTTGGTGCGGAATCAAGTAATCAATATCAGCAGCAGTCATTCCTGCTTCATCAATACATTTATCAACATATTGTGGCAATGTAGTTACAACAAATTTATAAACATCACGTCCTGCCATATGAATTTTTGCATCATGTTCATCACAAGGATCAACAAGCGGACAATTTTTGCCAGGGGTATTTAAATAAATATATTGACCAATAGAACCGTCAGCTCTTACGTCAAGCGATAAAATATCATCAACGCCATCTTCAGCTTCAGTAACAACCATTGCACCTGCACCATCTCCGAATAAAATAGATGTTCCTCTATCTTCCCAATCTACAAGACGAGAATTGTTATCTGATGCTATTAACAAAATATTTTTGTATAAACCTGAGCCAATTAAACCTCTTGCAACTTGAAGCGCATAAATTAAACCTGTACAAGCAGCTGTCAAATCAAAAGACGGAACAAAATCAGAAATACCTAGTCTTGCTTGAATATTACAAGCCAACGCAGGATATAATTGAGGTGGAGCAGAAGATGCCGCTATTACACAATCAATTTCTTCCGGTTTAAAACCAGATTTTTCGATAGCCTTCTTAGCTGCTTCTTCACCTAAATCAACAGCATTTTCATTACCTGAAACCACTCTTCTTTCTTTGATACCAGTTCTTGTATAAATCCATTCATCAGATGTTTCATATAATTTTGTTAAATCATCATTAGTAACAATGGTTTTTGGTACACTATATCCAACACCTGCAATTCTAAGCGGTTTCAAATTTTTTGACATAATTATTTCCTATCTATTTATATTTTCTGCAATTTTAGAGTTAATATCTTTATTAAGTACTCTTACTGCGGCTCTAACAGCATTTTTCATAGCGTATGATGAACTGCGCCCGTGAGCAATAACTGAAATACCTTTAACACCTAATAAAAGCATGCCTCCAAAGACTTCCCAGTTAATACGTTTAAGTATTCTACGTAAGAAAGGCTTTGCTAATAAACCTATTATACATCCGATAAAATCAGATTTAAATTCTGCTGAAATCATTTTCAAAAGCATAGAAGCAGTACCTTCTGTAACTTTTAAAGCAACATTGCCTGCAAAACCGTCACAAACAACAACATCGCATTTGTTTATAAAAAGTTCTTTTCCTTCGATATTTCCAACAAAATCAATATAACCTTTTTCGTGCATATCTTTTAGTAACGGATAAGTTTCTTTAACAAGAGTATTACCTTTACCTTCTTCTTCTCCGATACTCAAGATACCTACTTTAGGATTTTTAATACCAACAACATGTTCAGAATATGCAACACCCATTTCTGCAAATTGAGCAAGCATTTCAGCGGTACAATCACTATTTGCACCACCATCAATAAGTACAACAGGATCTTTCAAAGTTGGAAGAGTAACAGCAATCGCAGGTCTTTGCACACCATGAATTCTACCTAAACCAAACAAACTTGCCGCCATCGCAGCTCCTGTTGAACCGGCAGAAACAACAGCTTCACATCTGCCTTCTGCAACAGCTCTAACTGATGCGACAATTGATGAATCTTTTTTCTTACGAATAGATTGACCAACAGCCTCACCCATACCAATAACTTCGGAAGCATGAGTAATCGTATAATCAATTTTATCAACATCAATTTTAATTTTTCGTTTATGGCCTTTTGTTCCACAATCAGAATAAATACAACCTGCAGTTCTAATTCTTTCGATTTCTGCATTGATTGCATCTTGTTGACCAACAAGTTCTAAACCTACGCCATATTCCTGAGCAGCCCACAAAGCACCTTCCATTATTGCTCTAGGTGCATAATCACCGCCCATTACGTCTATTGCTATTCTTGACATACTTTTTTCTCTCTCCAAGTCATATGTTTTGAAACTATGAGAAGTGGCAAATAAATTGTCACTTCTCATAATGTTTTAAAGTTATTCTTCTGTTTTTTCTTCAACAGATTCTTCAGCTTTTACTTCTTCAACTTTTTCTTCTGCTTTAGGAGCAGCTTTTTTAGTTGATTTTTTAGCTGGTTTTACAGGTTCTGCAACAGCTTTATCAGCTAATCTTACAGGTTGTCCTTTGTAAGTTCCGCATGCTGTACATACTGTATGTGTTAAAACTGTTTCGCCACAATTAGGGCATTTAGTTGTTTCAGGCTTTGTAGCTTTCCAATTAGCTCTTCTGCTACCTTGAGCAGAATGTCCTGTTCTTTTCTTAGGTACTGCCATTTTGTCTTTTCCTTTTTTATTTTCTGTACTTACTAACTATTTTTTAGGTCAATCTGAATGTTGTTAAAGACATCCAACCTCGGGTCGGGCATATTTTCTTCTGAAAGAAAGTCCTTCCCTTTACAATTAATACCACAAACTTTTTTATTTGGAAAACTTAATATTACAGATTGATACAATAAGTCATAAATATCGATTTCTTTCTGCCCTTCAAGATCGGTAACAAATTGACCTTCTTGTATTTCGAACTCAAGCCCTGACTCGTTGTAATCGCCAAATAATGAGCATTTTGAATAAAGTTCATCAATGTCAAAATCTAATTTATGTTCAAATTTTTCCAAACATAAATCACATTCTAAATTTACAGTTCCTGAAACATGACCTGTAATTTGTACAAAATCACCCAACGATCTTGCTGTTAAATCCGCATGAATAGGACCGACACAATCTATACCATCGATTTCTTCATTAAAAGTACAATAAAGTGTTTTGTTTTCGGCATTTTCTAAATCTTCTAAAAGTAATATTCGTTCCATAATTTAATTAAAACCTAGATAAATTGTTCTTCTTGAATTGCAAGTGCTGCAATTTGGTTAGAAATGAAGCAAACTTTTTTCAATGGACCTTCTGTTTCTTTTTCAATTAAAACAGGTTGATTTGATTGCATTTTCTCAACTAATTCCTGATAAAGTGCTTGAGCTTCTTTCACATACAAAACCAAAGGTGCTGTTGAACCTTTAATAAATACTAGAACAGCATAACGTTTTTTTATATTTTGAGCATTCATACCTTGAGGATTAAATTGTTGAGCCATAGTTTTCTCCTTTTCTTTCAGAAGTATTTTACTAAAAAATACTCTCAAAAGCAATATTTTAGCAAATACAACAATATAACTTGACTTGAAGGATAAGTGTTTGTAGAATAGAGTAACGGGATATATTTATGTGGAACAAATTAAAAGAACAATTTAATCTGTTAAAATTAGAAAAGAAGAAGCTTTGTCTTATAACAAATTCAGATAAATTTGTATCAAAGGATGAATTTTTAGATGCTGTTGCATCTGCACTGCAAGGCGGTGTTGATATGATTATGTTCCGAGAAACGGTTATTCCAGACAGTGTTATAGTTGAGCTTGGGCATAAAATTCGAACCCTTTGTGATGAATATGGTGCAACATTCATAGTTAATAACAGAGCAGATATAGCATCAATTGTTGAAGCTGACGGAGTTCATCTGGGTCAGGATGATATTTGTGCTGAAGATGCAAAACTTGTTTTAGGCGAAAATGCTATTATTGGAATTACAGCTCATAATCCTAAAGAAATTGTTAATGCGATTAACCAAGGAGCAGATTACATTACATTTGAAGCTTTTCCGGAAAAAGGAGAAACCGTCGAGGATTATATTGAATGGGTGAATAACAATGTTGAAATTCCTGTATTTATTGCAGGAGAAATAAATATGAATAATATTCCTCAACATATAAGCATGGGAACAAAAAAAATCGCATTAACAGAAGCTATTATGTATTCTCAAAGCCCTGAACTAACTGCACGACAATTTCTTACATATTTGCCATAATTTCTTTTCTGCAAATTATGTGATAAAGTTAATAATAAGAATATTCTATTGTCATTAGGTGTTGATATAGTATAATGATTTTATAGAGAGTATGAAAGAAGGAGTTAAAATGTTTGGAGTAATATTAGCAGGCGGCTCAGGAAGCAGACTATGGCCATTATCAAGAGAACTATACCCTAAACAATTGTTAAATTTATGTGCTGAAAAAAGCTTACTCCAATCTACTTTTGAACGTTTAAATAAATTTATTCCTTCTGAAAACATTATTAGCGTTACCAATACAAAACATAACGCAAATATTAGAATGCAACTTGGCGAATTAAGTGAAAATTCAATTATTATATCTGAACCTATTTCAAAAAATACAGCACCGGCAATCGCATTAAGTGTAAAATATATTATTGAAAATTTTAATAAAGATGAAATTATTTTAGTTGTTCCTTCAGATCTTTTTATTGAAGATAATGAAAAATTTATTCAAACAATAAAAGAAGCGGAAGAATTTGCTAATAAAGGATTTATAGTAACTTTCGGCGTAAAACCAACTTATGCGGAAACAGGTTTTGGATATATTTGTTTTGAAAACAATAAAGTTAAAGCTTTCACAGAAAAACCTGACACCAAAACAGCAGAAGCTTATTTGCAAAACGGATATTTTTGGAACAGCGGAATATTTATGTTCAAAGCTTCAACTATTATGGCAGAATTTGAGCATCATTGCCCTGAAATCGCTTCTATCTTAAAAAATATAAATTGTTCTGATAAATCAATTTCATTTAACGAATTCGATAAAATGCCAAATATTTCACTTGATTATGCGGTTTTAGAAAAAAGTAATAACATTATGATGGTAGAACTAAAATCTGATTGGAAAGATTTAGGTTCTTGGAAGTCTATTTATGAAGTAAGTCCAAAAGATAATAATAACAATGTATTTATCGGGCATGTTTTAGATAAAGAATCAAAAAATTCTTTCGTTTATTCTTCATCAAAACTTGTTGCTACAATCGGACTTGAAGATACTGTTATTGTAGAAACAGAGGATGCAATTCTTGCTTGCAAAAAAGACAAAACCCAAGATGTTAAACAAATCTATGAAACACTTAAAGAACAACATGACGGAACACAAAAAGTTCATAAAACAGTATATCGTCCTTGGGGATTTTATACAGTTATTGCAGAAGGTAAAGGTTTCCAAACAAAAATTATTCACGTTAATGTTGGTCAAAAACTTTCTGTTCAATCACATAACCATAGAAGTGAACATTGGGTTGTTCTATCCGGCATGGCTAAAGTCGTTTTAGAAGGTAAAGATCATATTCTTTCCCCTGGACATAGCATTGATATCGGAGTAAAAGCTATTCACTCGTTGCAAAATCCTTTTGAAGAAGATTTAGAAATTATTGAAATTCAAAAAGGTGATATTCTTTCTGAAGACGATATTATTCGCTACGAAGATATGTATGGCAGAGCCTAAGTTAAGACCAAGTAATTTTATATTCTAGAGCTGTTGCGATTTTTATTACATCTATATATTTTATTGAACCTCTGGACAATTTATTATTAATGCTTTGTGCAGAAACTGATTTGCCATATTTTTTTGTCAAAATTTTAGCCAAAGATTCATAAGTATACCCTCGCATCCTTATATAACCTTTGATTTCGTTACGCATAGTCTCTATTAATTTATCTTCAGAAATTTGAGCCATAATAAAATTTTATACAGTTTCATATATTATGTAAACGAAAACGAAAGACTTTTTACCTAATCACTTGACTTATATACATAAACGTATATAATATATACATAAGTCAAATTTTTTGTTAAAATCAGACTTTTAACACACTAAATTTGAATCTCTGGAAAGATTTTAACGGGTGATAAAATATTATCCGTTTTTTATTTGCAAAAAATTTCAAAATAAACAATTATACGGATAAAAGTTGTTCTAAATCGTCTTCTAAAAGAGTTTTTTGGAAGGTTTCGTTCTCGATTATCATATCAAAAATTTGTGCATATTTTTCATTATGGAGAATTTTAGATAAATCATCAATTCCAAGAAACTCAATAACATAAAATGCATTGTTTTTATCTGTAATTTTCAAGAACCCTACTTCTTCATACAATTCAAGAAGTCGTTCAAATACTTTAATTGATTTACCTAAAAATGATGCACAACGCACAAGTTCAATCTTACCGCCATTATTATGAGCCGCAAACTTAACCATACCCGTAAATGTTTTTAAAAATTCTGATTCATCTAAAAATTTCGGCTCATATTTCATAAAATGAACCTTTGTTGGCTGGGCTTTTTCAAGAATTTTATCCAAAGTTTCTCTATCGGCAGGGTAATCAAAAAACATTAATATATCACATTTAGGAATATCTAATCTATTAAAGGTTCTTGAGAATATTTCAGTATAATTTTTAACAGTATCTAAAATATACTTACTTTCTGCAAATATTCTTATTTGAGATTTTGAAGTTTTAATATAATCATTTATATTAGGCAAAATACCTGTTTTTGTACGATTATCATATATTTTATAAGCACTTTTGACAGGAATTTCTTCTACTAAACTGTCAGAATGAATATCATCGACAACTAATTGAACAGAAGTATTGCCGTTAAATTCATTTATTTGTGGATGAAAAGCTATATCCAAGCTATCACCGGAACTAAGATTTATATCACCTTTTTGCCATCTTACAGCTGTAAATTCATATGCATCAACACCCAAATTCAAACGCAAATGAGAATTATCAGAGCCCATAAGTCGTTTTTGTTTAAGCTTAAGATTGTTCATTGCAAATATCGGACTAGGATTTGAAGCCCCAAAAGGTTCCAGTTTTGAAATTTCATCTATAAGATTTTGGTTAACATCAGAAGGATTTAACAATAAATCTATTTTTACAAAAGGTTTTAATTCTTTATTTGCAGTATATTCTTTCACCGTTTCGCAAAGAGCGCGTTTAACTGTTTCAAATGGAGTTTTTTCTCCGGAAAAACTTAATCCTGCCGCAAGTTTATGACCGCCAAAGCCTTCAAAAAGTTCGGCATTTGCACACAAAACATCATATAATGGTACACCTTCAATACTTCTTGCTGAACATCTGTATTCATTTTTTTCCCTGGAATACGTCATCATAAATACAGGCTTATAATACTTTTCAACCAGTTTTGAAGCAACAATACCAATAATTCCTATATGCCAGCCTTCATTACACAAAACAATTGCCGGATTTTTATTTCCTTCTTTTTTAACCATTTCATCAGCTTGAAGAAAAATTTCCTGACAAAGAGTTTGACGAATTTTATTTAACTCATTCAAAGTAGTAATAGACATTTGAACTTCTTGCGGATTGTCAGAAATCAAAACTTTCAAAGCTGCATCTACAGTATCAAGTCTACCTGAAGCATTTATTCTCGGGGAAACCCCAAAAGCTATGTTTTCGGAAGTTACACCCTTTGTAATATCATAACCGGCACTTTCAAGTAGTTTTTTTAAACCTTCATGCCTGCCTTTTGAAATAAGTTCTAAACCTTTAGTTACAAAACATCTGTTTTCACCAAGAAGCGGAACGATATCAGAAATTGTTCCAACAGCAACAAAAGGTAACAAATCAGATATTAATTCAGCTCTTTCATATTTTACCAAAAGAGCCTGAGCAACTTTAAAAGCGACACCACAACCAGCCAAATAAGTTAAGTGTTCAATCTGTTTGGTAGACAAACTTTCATCCAAAGCATTAGGAGCTTTCGGGTTAATAATAGCATAAGCTTCAGGTAAAACCTCCGGAGCTTCGTGGTGATCAGTAATTATCACATCGATAATCTTAAAACTATTGATAAATTTAATTGCATCAACATCAGAAATTCCGCAGTCAACAGAAATAATAACTTTAGGTTTGATAGTTGTCATGAGTTTAATCAAAGCTTTTTTGTCAAAACCATGACCTTCACTTTCTCTATCCGGAATATAATATTTAACGTCTGCACCAAGTTCTTTAAATGCTTTATATAAAACAGAAGTTGAAGTTACACCATCAGCGTCAAAATCTCCATATATAACAATAGTTTCTTTGTTATCAATAGCCTTTGATAAGCGTTCAACAGTTTTTTCCATATCTGAAAAAACATATGGAGAAGTAATATCCATTTCCAACGGATTCAAAAAACTATGAATTTCGTCTTCAGTTGTAATACCACGAGAAAACAATAATCTTTTTATCAAAGATTTTTCATTAGTTACAGTATTATCAAAAATCCATTCTTTTTTCATTCAACTCAAGTCCTATAATAAAAATAATAGCACAAAATATAAATATTATAGATGCCCAAAGTGATATTAAATTATGTAAATTTCTTTTTAATTTAAAAAAAATACACTAAAATATTGTAGTAATAATGATTACAACTGGAGGAAAACAATATGAAAAGCTTCACTAAACTTTTAGCATTAACACTTAGTATGGCAATGATTTCAAGCGGAATTGCAATGGCAGAAACAACATTTACACCTCTAAATTTTGAAGATTCGTCATCTGCAATAACAACAACATCATCAACAACCAGCACAGTAAGTACAGATGCAAAAGGTACAGATTTATTAGCACCGGCACAAGTTACCGGCGGAACAAAAATGCAAAACAGTATTTTACAAATAGAAAATGCGCAGGTAGAAATCAGAAATAAACTTTTAAATTATAAAAATAACTATGCTGAAATAGATTCACGTTATCAAACAACAAAAGCAGAAAGAAAAGCTGCAAAAAAACAAATTAAATATGCAGAAAAGAAAATCAAAAATTTAGATAACGCAAAGAAAAAAATCAGAAAAAATTTCCAAAGAAACATGAATATTTAGTAAAAATACTTTATTTAAAGAAAGGGAGACTACCAAAATACTTGGTAGTCTTTTCTTATAAAGAAATTTTAAATTAAAAAAAATAAGTGCTTGATTTTAAAAAATGTTTATAGTACATTTGTTCATGCGACAGGGTGGAAACACTCATCCGCATGAGAAGAAAAATGCGGGCTGCTAGCTCAGGTGGTTAGAGCGCACCCCTGATAAGGGTGAGGTCGGTGGTTCGAGTCCACTGCGGCCCATATTAAAAAAGACTCCTTAAAGGGGTCTTTTTTAATATCTACATTAGAGTTGAATTACAGAAATTAACGATATGAAAAGATTATTATTCATTATACTGACCCTGTTTTTATTAAGTTTAAATAGTGCTTCAGCTAAAGTTGTTCACGTTAATCTGGATGAAATGATTCAGATAGGTTTGCAGCAAAATAATGATATTAAAATAAAAAAACTTGAACTTGATGCTGCAGAAAAAGAT
The DNA here is from genome assembly GCA_014803505.1 of bacterium. Taxonomy (GTDB): domain Bacteria; phylum Cyanobacteriota; class Vampirovibrionia; order Gastranaerophilales; family Gastranaerophilaceae; genus Zag111. Next base: position 49,092 of record JAAVBM010000016.1, read on the forward strand.
ATAAAAATTGCTAATAAACTTCAAAACCCACAACTTCAATCAAATATTGTTATGGGCAATGTTGCTCGTGGTAATTCTTCCCAAGCCGGATTGGCTTTTCCTGTAGAAGTTATGAAACGCGATGTTAGAAAAAAAGCTGCAATCGAACAATATCAAATAATAGAAACTGAATTAAAACAGTTTGAACATAATTTTAAACTCCAAATTATGCAAGCATATTTTGAAGTTTTATATGCGAAATCTGTATATAAAATACAAGAAGATCGATTAAAACTTTTTGAAAGACTCGTTCAAATTACTACAGACAGACCTAAAGATTCTGTATCATATGAAATAGATAATCTGAAAGCCGATATTCAATACGCAAATCAAAAAATTGAAGTTAATCGTGCTAAATCAGAAATGCTTTCAAAACAATTTGAACTCAATAAAATATTAAACACCGGTGATGACAGCTTTATGTACGATACTTTAGAATCAACATTATTTGCTGACTGGGCTTTTCTTAATATAGAATTACCTGAGTATAATTATATTGAAAAAATTGCACTTCAATATAGTTATATGATTAAAATTTCAGAAAATAATATAAAGAAATCAGAATTAGAAGTAAAATTGGCAAAAAGACAAAGAGTTCCGGATGTAACTTTAGCTGGCGGATATGCTTGGCAAACTCATCAAAAAGGAGATAATTACGGAGGAGCTTTTGTCGGTGTCGGAATGGATATTCCTATATTGTATAACTATACTCCTGATATTCAAAAAGCTGAAATTTTCTTACAAAAAAAGAAAGCTGATAAAAAAGTTTATGAATATCAACTAAAATATGCATTAAAAAAAGATTACAATATATTTAAATACTCTGCGGAAAACATGAAATATTCAAAACAAATTCTAGAAGATTCAAAAAGAATAGTTAAACTTTCCACAGATAATTATATTGCAGGTAAAAATACTTATTCCGATCTTGTCATAAACGAAAATGACCATCAAGATATTTTAGCAAGCTACCTAACTGCAATGTCAAGACACTTTTATTCTTATTTAGAACTTATGCAAGATATCGGACACGATATTTTAATAGAAAATGAAGTTTTATAGACCAACAAATTTCATCTAAACAGAGGATTAAAAGTTTTTCTTGACCGATTAAAATAATATTGGGTAGGTTTTAACTAAATTTGGGAGGCAAGTATGGACAGAATCGTATCTGAAAATGCGGATTTATATGCACCCGGAAATGATGAAATGTCAGAGTCCATTACTCAAAATTGGACGGAACAAGCTATTGAATGTTACTACATCAATTGTGATTGCAAGCGATGTTCTTTAGCAAACGGTCATTATTCTTTTATCTGTCAAATGCCAAAAGTTATTGATACTCTTTTGGAAACAGTTGGTCCTCCGGATAAAGAGTTAAAAACAGCTTAATCTTGATTACGAGATATGTTCGAAAATTTTGTTTAATCACGACCTCGAACAAACTTTTCAACACAACTGATCAATGTTTTTGGTCAGTTTTTATTTTACAAATAATAAATTATAACTTTTTCATATATAATGTTTTATATGTTCAGAATAAATGAAGATAATATTCCTGAAAATTATGAACAATTCAGGCAGAAAATTAAAGATAATAAATCTTTTGCAGTAACAGGTTTAACATCTGTTTTGCGTTTATTTCTCTTATCAAAAATAAAAACTTACTCAAAAAAAAAAGTTTTATTTATTACTTCGACTGAACAAAATGCTCTGAAATACCAAAGTGATTTGACTGCTATTACTGATTTAAAAGCCTCAATTATGCCGTTTCAGAATATTTCTATGTATGAAACAGTATCTCCAAATTTGTATGACTATGCTGAACAAATTCAAATATTAAATAATAAACCGGATATTATTATTTGCCCTGTAAAAGCTCTTTTAGAAAAATTTCCAAATGCAGATTTTTTCACAAAAAACAGTTTTAAAATTAAAGTCGGCGATACAATTGATTTAAAAAAATTGGCACGAAAGCTTATTGATTTTGGTTATAAAAAATCAACCATGGTAAGCGATGTATCTGAATTCAGTATTCGCGGAGATATTGCAGATATCTATTCACTTAACGAAAACCCTGTCAGAATTGAACTTTGGGGAGATGAAGTTGTTGATATAAGATATTTTGATAACGAAACTCAAAAATCTATTGAAAAAGCAAAAGAAACAACTATTCTGCCAATTTATAAATTTATTACTGCAGGTCAAGAAGACTTAGTTAAAGAAATTCAAACCCAAATTGCCGAAAATGATGAAGAAATTCCTGAAGAAAACTATTTTGAAGGTATTGAAGTTTACCAAAACTTTTTCAATAAAAATTTAGTATCCATTTTAGATTATTTCAGTGATTATACAATTATTTTTGACGAAACAACAGAAATTTATTCTAAATATGAATTAGTTGATGAAAATTTTAATAAACAACTTGAAGAAAACAAAAAACTTGCCTTAATTAAAGAAATTGAAGGCAAAAACCATTATACATTTGAAGAATTTTTACGTAAGACTTCAAGTTTTCAAAAAATCGGATTTAACAATTTTATTGATGGAGCAACATTTGATTTACTCGAATTCAATGCTCAACCTTTACGTAATTTTGAAGCGGATATAGACTTAATTTCAGAATTTATAAAAGAACATATCAATTATAAAATCATTGTTGCAACGGATTATCCTGAAAGAGTTAAAGAAATCTTATCAGAACGAGAAATCTTTAATGTAGATTTTGCTGAAAGTATAGTAAGCGGCGGATGTATTTTAGAAGACTTCAAAACAATAATTTTTACAGATAGAGAGTTATTTAATAAGCGTTCAAAAGAAATAACATCATCAAAAAAATCTTATTATAAAGAAAAACCTGAATATATTGAAAATATTAACGATATCAAACCGGGGGAATTTGTAGTTCACACAATTCATGGATTAGGTGTATACAAAGGTCTTTCCAAACAAGAATTTGATGGTCAATTAAAAGACTATTTAACAATCGAATACGCAAACAAAGATCGATTACATATCCCTGCAGAACAAATAAACCTTCTTTGCAGATATCGAGGATCAGGAACAATTAAACCAAAACTTTCCAGAATGGGTGGAAAAGATTGGGAAAATACAAAAGCAAAAGTTAAAAAAGCTGTTGAAGTTATTGCATATGATCTTTTAAGGCTTTATGCAAGACGAAAAATGCAACAAGGTATTCCGTTTTTACCTGATACAAATTGGCAGATTGAAATGGAAGAAGCTTTTGAATTTGTAGAAACTCCAGATCAATTGAAAGCAATTTCACAAGTTAAATCTGACATGGAATCAGAACAACCAATGGACAGACTTATTTGCGGAGATGTTGGATTTGGAAAAACAGAAGTTGCAATGCGTGCAATTTTCAAAGCCGTAACGTCAGGAAAACAAGTGGCAGTTGTTGTACCTACAACAATTTTAGCATTACAGCATTATCAAACAATATTAGAAAGATTTAAACCTTTTGGTGTTGGAGTAGAGCTACTATCAAGATTCCGAACATCAAAAGAACAAAAAGAAACTATTAAAAACTTAGCAAACGGAAAATGTGATGTTGTTGTCGGCACTCACAGATTGCTACAAGAAGGTATTGTTTTCAAAGACTTAGGACTTCTTGTAATTGATGAAGAACATCGTTTTGGAGTTCGACATAAAGAAAAGTTGAAACAATTACGTGAAAACATAGATATATTATCAATGTCCGCAACACCTATCCCTAGAACACTTTATATGTCTTTATCCGGAATAAAAGATATGTCGATTATTAACACTCCGCCTAAAAATCGACTACCTATAAAAACTTATGTCGGTGAATGGAATGAACAAATGGTTAAAAATGCCATCAATCACGAAATTGACAGAGAAGGACAAGTTTTTTACTTATACAATAGAGTAGAAACTATTCAAGAGTTTAAAAATCAATTACAAAAAATTGTTCCAAATGCAAGAATTGCAATTGGACATGGACAAATGGACGAAAAAGCATTAGAAGAAGTTATAGTGGATTTTTCAAATCACGAATATGATATTCTGCTTGCAACAACAATTATAGAAAACGGTATCGATATTCCAAATGCAAACACTATGATTATTCACGATGCTGACAGATTTGGACTTGCTCAGCTTTATCAACTTAGAGGTCGCGTCGGACGTTCGCAAAGACAAGCTTATTGCTATTGCTTCTATAAAAAGAGTAAAGAAATTACAAAAGATGCAGTTCACCGCTTAAAAGCTATTAAAGAATTTACAACCCTTGGAAGCGGTTATCAAATTGCATTACGTGATGTTGAAATTCGAGGAGTAGGTAATATTTTAGGAACAAAACAACACGGACATATGATAAACGTAGGTTTTGATACTTACTGCGAATTATTGGAAGAAACTGTTCAAGAACTTCAAGGAGAAAAAGTTGATAAAGTAACCCCAACCATTGTAGATATCAATATAACAGCTTATATTCCTGATGAATGGGTTGGTTCTTCTGAACAAAAAATGATAGAATATAAACGTTTGGCGGATGTTAAAAATCCTGTCGAGTTAGATTATATTATTGATGAATGGAAAGATAGATTCGCAAAACCCCCTGAATCTGTTGAAAACTTAATTAAACTAATCAGATTAAGACTTTCAGCTACAGAAATAAAGATTTCTGCAATTCGTGAAACTCAAGACTGTATTAGAATTTATACCCCATATTCAAAACCTGAATGGAATATTATCCAAAAAATTCTACCTGTAAATTTAGCAAGAAAAATCAAATTTACAATAGCACCTAAATCCTGTCAAGAAGGTTGCTCTATTTTAATCTTAAACACTTCATATGTAAATTTTGATGAAGTATTTAACATTTTAACAGATTTGTTTTATTATATTCATAAAGTTAGTCACGAATATTAATGTTAAAAGGGAGAGTGTTATGAAAGGTTCTAAAATATTAGCAACTTTAGTGTTATCTGCTATGTTATTCACAGGTTGCGGATTAAAAGACCAAAAAGCTGTTATAAAAGTCGGTGATGGTGTTATTACACAAAAACAATACGACGAATTAATGGATAAGAGTATTGCTCAATCTCCACTTGCTCAATTTGGAGATATGAAAGGCAATAAAGATGGTTTCTTATATCTTATGACAGAACAAAGAGTTATTAATCAACTTATTATCCAAGAAATTTTAAACCAAGAAGCTAAATCTCGCGGAATTAAAGTTTCGAATAAAGACGTTGATGAAGCTGTCAAAAAAATTATGGATAAAATGGGTGGTAGAGATAAATTAACTGAAGTTTTAAAACAAAATGGTATTTCTATCGGCGAATTCAAAAAAGATGTAAGAAATCAAGTAAAAATGCAAAAATTAGCTGAAGCTGCAGGCAAAATTAAAGTAACAGATGCTGATTGTAAAGCTTTTTATGATAAAAATCCTGATAAATTTAAACACGATGATCAAGTTAGAGCTTCTCATATCTTAATTGCTGCTAATGATTATCAATTACAACAAGAAATTGATTCTAACCCTAAAAAGAAATTAGATGAAAAAGAATTAAAAGCAAAAGTTGAAAAAGCTTTGCAAGATAAAAAAGCTGAAGCTGAAAAATTAGCTAAAGAATTACAAACTGATAATTCAAAATTTGCAGCATATGCTAAAAAATATTCAGAAGATCCAGGCTCTGCACAACAAGGCGGAGATTTAGGTTTCTTTGCTAAAGACCGTATGGTTCCTGAATTTGCAGAAGCAGCTTTCAAAGCTAAACCTAATACTGTAACTGATCCTGTTAAATCTCAATTCGGTTACCATATTATTATGGTTACAGACAGAAGAGCTGCAGGTATTATGCCTTACGAAAAAGTAAAATCTGATATTAAAGATTTTCTTGTAAATGAAAAACAAATCGAAGCTTTAGATAAATTAACTGTCGCTGCTAAAAAGAAAGTTAAAATTGAATATGTTGATGAAAACTTCAATCCTGAAGTAATCGACAAAAAACTAAAAAAACAAGTTAACGACGCTACTAACGGACAAGCTGAAAAAGTTAGAGAAGCAACAATGAAAGATAATAAGAAAAAATAAATTTTCACTCTAAAGAAAAGACCTTTCATAAAGAAAGGTCTTTTTTTTCGTAAAAAATCATACAAACGTTTTATTATTATTTTAATATACTCTGTTATAATTATTCTATGTTAGATTTATCATCTCCAACTATATATATACCTACCATTTTTCTTGTAATTGTGGCTGTTTTTGTATCAATATTACACAAAGATGCAAAAGGTATTATTCATGAAAATACAAAAGAACTACCGTATTATGACGAAATTGGTCTTTCAATGAATTATATCAGTCGTAATATTACAGAAGAAGGAAGATTTATATATAGAAAAAATGTAAATTCTGAAATCACTTACGATAATAAAATATATAATTCTCTACGTCATGCCGGAACTTTGTATTCTATGTATATGTATGAACAACTTGGACTGGAGAAAAAATATCATAATTTAAGAGTTTTAGCCTCAAAATATTTTGTAGAACGATATATAAGAAAATTAGATGATAATAAATACGTTGTAATTTCTATCCCAGAAGAAGAACAAATTAATATGGAAATTGCAAAATCAGGTGCTGCAGGTGTTGCACTCTGCGCTTTAAGCAACTTATATAAAGAAGAACAAGTTAGCTTAGATATACTTCGAGGTTTGGGTGAATTCATCTTGTCTTTACAAAATGAAGAAGGTGATATTTACGCATATTATGATTTAGAAAACAAAACAATAAACAAAGAAGCCCAAGCAGTATTCTATCCAGGAGAAGCTGCAGCTGGACTTTTATATTTATACGAAGTTGATCCGCAACAAAAATGGTTAGTTGCTGCAAAAAAAATATTATCATATTTAGCAAAAACAAGAAAAAAAATGGAATTAGACATTCCGTTTGATAACTGGTCATTACTGGCAATAGAAAATCTATTCAAAGCTAAGCTTGCAACTCAAGAAGAATTCAATACGCTAAGAGCTTACGCTGAACAAATGGCAATTCCAATGCTTAGTAACCAAATAACTAATCCTAAAAACAGTTATTATGGAGCTTTTAAAGATAATATCAGACCTTGTAGCTTAGGTACAATAATGGAAGGTTTAGCGTCAATTTATTTTTGCACAGATAGCGAAAGTTTAAAACAAATTATTTTCAAATCTTTATCAATCGGTTGTATGTTTTTAAACAAAGTACAAGTAAAAACAGGAGAACAAGCCGGAGGCTTACCAAACTCTGCTAACTGGGTAAAAGCAGGAGTAACTCCGAATGCAAGTGTAATCAGAATTGATAATGTCCAACACGTTGTTACAGGCTGGTTAAAGTTCCAAAATATCTTAAAAATTACAGATAAATGGTAAAATTAAACCAAAACAGTTTTATTTCTACCGCTATTTTTAGCTTCATACAAAGCTTTATCTGTTATTTCTATAAACTGTTCTTTTGTTTGAATTTCATCTGTTAGTTGGCAAGCGCCGATACTAACAGTAACATTAACAGATTCTCCTTGATAATCCAAACCTAAAGCAGCTACAGTTTTTCTAAATCTTTCTAAAGGAATTACAGCCTGATGTATATCTGTTTCAGTTAAAATAACAATAAATTCTTCGCCGCCAAAACGATACACTGTATCTGTTTTTCTAAAAGTCTGTAATGCGGCATTAGCAACTTGTTTTAGAACAAAATCACCGCATTGATGACCATATGTATCATTAACTTGTTTAAAATGATCTATATCAAACATTACAAGAGTTAATTTATTTTTATATCTTTGTGCTCGCAAAAACTCTTTTTCATAAGAATTATCAAAACTTCTTCTGTTAGCTAAGCCTGTTAACTCATCAGTCATAGACAAATATTTTGTTCTAGAGTACATAAAATTGATTTGTTTAATAACTTCTAATTTATTTTCTTCCGGAATATCAAAAGTATGTATAATATTTTCTATGTTTTGCTGAATTTCATCTAAAACACCGTCAGGAATATCAAATGATAACTCATCTAAATTTTCAACCATAAAGCTCCTCTTAGAGTTATTTTAGCACAAAATAGTTTCACTAAAAACAATTACGGCATAAATTTTTAAAACTTTAATTCTAAGATTCTTTATTTTTTTTGAATAATAAAAGAAGTGGAATTAACATAAAGCATAACAAGCCAAAGATTCTGAAAGAATCCATAAATGCCCATAAATTAGATTGTTTTAACAACGTTCCATACTGTGAATATTCAGCCATATGTTTAGCTACAGAAATATGTGTATATTGTGATAATGCTGCAGTTGTTGACTGAACTCTTTCAATAAATACAGGGTTTAATTCACTAAGTTTACCAACCATCATATTTTGGTGAACTTGACCAAACCTTGTAACCATTGTCGCAACTAATGATGTACCTATAGCACTTCCAATATTTTTCAATAAATTTTGAAGTCCTGTTGCATTTGTCATCTGAACATTTGATATAGTTTCCATAGCAAGGTTAATAATAGGAACAAAAGATAACCCCATTCCCAAGCCCATAATAAAGTTTGGAATCATAATATTGATATTTGAAATTTGTAAGTTCAAAAATCCTAACATAAGACCCGCAACACCTAATAAAAATAAACCAACAGCTACAAGTAATCTTTTATCAACTTTATCAGCAATAAACGCACAAATAACAGTAGCCGTCATACATCCTACACCTCGTGGCATCATGGAAAATCCGCTTAAAAATGCAGTATATCCCATCATACTTTGTAAAAATTGAGGAAGAATAGCAAGAGATGCATATAAAACAGCCTGCATTACAACTGAAATTATCGTTCCTACAACAAAATTTCTATCTTTAAAAACACTCAAATCTACCAGAGTATCTTTTCTTACAAGTTGAGAAATAAAGAAACAAATTCCGGAAACACAAGAAACGCCAAACAACCAGCAAATCCAAGTTGCATTGAACCAATCGGCATTGTTACCTTTATCAAAAAATACTTGCAAACATAATAACCATACAGCAAGGAAAAAGAATCCTAAACCATCAATTTTTACATTTTTTTGTTTATGAGAATACGGAGGATTAAATAAAAGTTTTTGAGATAAAACAGCTGCAAGACATCCAAACGGAACATTTATATAAAAAATCCACGGCCAAGACCAGTTATCAGTAATCCATCCGCCTAAAACAGGACCGACAATCGGTGCTACAATGATACCCATTCCAAAAATAGCCATTGCCATACCGCGTTTTTCTTTTGGAAAACTTTCCATCATAATAGCTTGAGATATTGGCAAAATACCGCCACCGCCAGCTCCTTGCAATATTCTGAATATTACCATTTGTCCAAGGTTTTGTGCCATACCACAAAGCATTGAGGCAATTGTAAATATCAAAATACTTATTACATAAAAATTTTTACGCCCAAGAAGTTTACTGAAAAAATCTACCGATGGAATAATTACCCCACTGGCAATTAAGTAACTTGTTAAAATCCAAATACTTTCATCTCGAGTTGCCGAAAAACTTCCTGCCATATGTGGCAAAGCTACATTCGCAATTGTACCATCAAGCACGTATATAAATACGGCAAGCATTGTCGGAATTGCTGAAATCCAAGGATTTTCGGGTAAATATTTATTATCATCATCTAATTGTTTAACATTTTCTTTTATAACTTCTTCAGACATTTTATCCTCTATATATTTCCAGTCATTTTGAGGTATTTAAAATGAGATTCTTCATCACAAAATAACAAAGAATCTCATATAACAAATTACTTAACTTTAACTTTTGGAACAACAGACATTCCAGGAACAATATTGTATTTATCAGTATCGATTTTTTCAGTAAACACAATTTTTACAGGAATTCTTTGTACAATTTTAACAAATGAACCAACAGCATTTTCCGGTGGGAATAAACTTGATTTTGCACCTGATGCTCTTTGAATTGAATCAACTTTTCCTTTAAAAACTTTACCCGGATAAGTATCAATTTTAATATCAACAACTTGTCCCGGTTTCATATCTGTTAATTGATTTTCTTTAAAATTAGCAACAACCCAAACTTCTTCAGGAACCAATGTAAATAACGGAGCTCCAGCTGTTACATACATACCTTTTTCTACTCGACGAGAAGAAACAGTTCCGGATTGTGGCGCATAGATTTTTGTATAAGAAAGATCTAAAGCAGCTTTATCTCTTGAAGCTTTAGCTGATCTTAAATTTGCATCAGCAACAGTTTTTCCACTTTGAGAAAATAAAGCTTGATTTGCTTGTGTTAAATTTGCTTGGGCAGAATCATATTTTACTTGAGCAGCATCAAATGTTTGTTTTGAAACTGCACCTTGTTCATATAAGTTTCTGTATCTTTCCAAATCCTTTTTAGCTAAAGCAATATTTGACTCCGCAGCAACAAAATTTGCTTTTGCATTTGATTGATCTAATTTAATTTTTTCATAAGTAGATTCAGCTTGTTCTAATTTTATTTGATAATCTTCTGCATCAATAACAGCAATCAAATCACCTTCATTAACATGCTGATTATCTTTTATATAAACTTCTTCAATTTGTCCTGATACACGTGGAGCAACATTTACTGTTGTTGTTTCTACATATGCATCATCTGTTGATTGAAACTTCATTTCGTGAGCAACATAAAAACCTACTAAAATTGAGACTACAGCAATTATTATTGCTAAAATTTTTCTTTTTCTTCCTTTTGGTTTTTCACTTTGTTGTTCTAAAATATTTTCTTCCATGTTTTAACCTCTTATATTTTCATTTCTACTTCTTTTTCTAAACTTTCTCTAAATTTTATAATCAGACTTTTTAACAAATTTTTATCTTCATCAGAAAAAATCTTCGGTAAATTACTAATATACTCTCTTAATTTTTGAGAAGTTTCTTCTGTAACCTTTTTACCTTTATTTGTAATTTTCATCATACGAACAAGTCTGTTATTTTTAGTATCTGCAAATCTTTCAATATAACCTTTCTCTTCCAAAGAATCTAATATTCTACCGGTATTAGATCTATCTTTCAATATTAGTTTAGCCAATTCTCTTTGACAAATATTATCATTCAACATAATTACATCAAGAGCATAAAATTCATCCGGAGTAATCGGCATTTCTAATTTTTGAAAAACTTGCACACCTAAAAAGCGGCAATACTTTGCTGTTTGCTCGAATTGATAAAATATTGAATCTGTATAGTGTTCACATTTATACATCTTTAGATTGAGATTATTCTATATGTTGTAAAAATAATGTGTTGCATTTGCAACAATATTATGTTATCATACTGCTATAAAAATTGCAAGTAATATTTTTAAAGAGGATGTAAACATTGAAAAAGAGTATTATTACATTTATTTTAGCAAGTTTTGTTTTAACAAATATTGCCCCTTGCTTTGCTATAAATAATAATGATAAAGATAAAAAACCTAAAAAAGTGTCTATTTCAAAATCACATAAACTTAGATCAAAAAGTGATATGTTTAAATATGAATATATCAATTATGATTGGTGGAAAAATTTTAACGATGATACTTTAAACAAATATGTTGATTTAGCTATAAAAAATAACTATGACTTGAAAATGGCAACTATTGCAGTTGATGAGTATTATCAAGCTGTAAAAATTCAATTTGCAAATCAATTACCTTCTGTTGCTGCAGGATTTTCTCCGGCATATGTAAAAGAACCAGGTTCAACTTCTTCTGATTGGACTTATTCAACTCCTGTTTTTGCAAACTATGAACTTGATTTATTCTTGAAAAATAAAAACAAAACCGATGCTTCTAAAAAACAATATGAAGCTTCTTTGCAAGACGAAAGAGCAACATACATTGCTATAGCTTCTGCTGTAGGAACAACTTATTTTAATATTGTAAAACTTGATAAAATGATTTCTTTACAAGAAGAAATTGTACAAGACAGAAAAACAATATATGAACTTATGGTTGCCAGAAATAAAGAAGGTTTAACCTCAACTTCTGATACTGTTAAAGCTAATAAATCTTATATTGCAGGAAATACAAGCTTAATTGAATACAAAAAACAAAGAACAAAATTATTAAATCAATTATGTGTATTATTGGGAGAAAACCCAAACAAAGCTGAAACTTTAGAAAGAATCAGTTATGATGACTTACATTTTTCAGGAGAAATTCCATCTGAAATTTCATCTGAAGTTATCGCTCAAAGACCTGACTATTTAAAAGCTGAAAAAATGGTTCAAAAAGCCGGTATTGATGTTAAAGTTGCAAAAAAAGAATTTTTACCATCTTTCAATATTACCGGAATAGCTCTTCTTTTAGGTAGTGAACTTGGCAGCGTTTGGACTACAAAAAACGCACTTACCGCTCTTGCCGCAGGTGCAAATCTTCCATTATTTACAGGCGGAAGAAAAGTTGCTAATTTAAGACTTAAAAAAGATACTTATGAAAGAGTTTTAAATAACTATTACAAAACCAATTTAACAGCAATTCAAGAAGTGAACGATGCTCTTGTAACTATTAAACATGACCATCAAAAATACACAGATACTGAAAAACAAGCAAAATTAGAAAAAGAAGATTTTGGATACAGTACAAGTAAATATAATGAAGGTACAATATCAAAACTTGATTTAATTCAAGTTAGAGAAAATCTTCTGTACACTGACCAAAAAGTTGTTAATGATAAAATCGATTGTCTTGTAGATTACATTGGTTTATACAAAGCAGTTGGTACAAAATTATAACATACACTAAATCTTAATCATATTTTTACTTACTAAAAAGCCTGTATAAAATATACAGGCTTTTCATTTTAGTTTTATTTTCTATTTATGCAATAACTTTAATCCAACCTTCAGGAGCTTCTATTCTTCCTGATTGAATACCTGTTAAAGTATCATATAGTTTTTTAGATACAGGACCCATTTCTTCCATACCTGAAGGGAAACAAATTTCTTTACCGTGATCAACAATTTTGCCGACAGGAGAAATTACAGCAGCAGTTCCGCATAATCCGCATTCTGCAAAATCAGAAAGTTCTGTTAAATATACATCTCTTTCTTCTGTTTCCAATCCTAAGTATTCTTTCGCTACATACATCAACGAACGTCTTGTAATTGAAGGAAGAATAGTATTTGATTTTGGTGTAACTACTTTATTATCTTTAGTTACAAAGAAGAAGTTAGCGCCGCCTGTTTCTTCAACTTTAGTTCTTGTTAAAGCATCAGGATATAAGTTTTCATCAAATCCTTCTTTGTGAGCAGTAACAATTGCATGTAAACTCATTGCATAATTCAAACCTGCTTTAACATGTCCTGTTCCATTTGGAGCAGCACGGTCAAAATCACTTACTTTAAGAGTGATAGGTTTTGCACCGCCTTTGAAATATGGTCCGACAGGTGAAGCAAAAATTCTAAATTGATATTCAGCAGCAGGTTTAACACCCATAACAGGAGAAGAACCGAACAAGAACGGTCTTAAATACAAAGATGCGCCGGTTCCGTAAGGTGGAACAAATTTCAAATTAGCTTTAACAACTTGTTCAACAGCCTCAATGAATTTATCTTCAGGATAAGGAGCCATTTCTAATCTTTGAGCTGTTTCATACATTCTTTTTGCATTCATGTCAGGTCTGAAAACAACAACTTTACCATCTACAGTTGTATAAGCTTTCATACCTTCAAAACAAGTTTGTGCGTATTGTAAAACTCCTGCACTTTCGTTCATAACAATATTTTCGTCAGAAGTTAAACAACCTTCATCCCATTTTCCGTCTTTAAAATTAGAAACAAATCTTTTATCAGTTTTGTAATATCCAAAACCAAGATTTTTCCAATCTATATTAGCTTTTTCCATTGTAGTCATAAGCTTCCTTTCTTCATAATAAATGCAAATTACCAATATCAAGGCTATTGGTAACAAAGTACCCCGTTCGGCAGAGGACTATCTGATTTGAACAGGCATAATCAAGCAAATGAAATCATCTTCACTATTTGGTTTCAAAACAGTAGCTGATAAACTTGCATTCAAACCAATAATAACTTCATCGCTTTCAATAATTCTCAAAGCATCAAGAACAAATTTATAGTTGAAAGCAATCAACAATTCTTCAGCTGTATATTGAATATCGATTTTATCTTCAGATTTACCGGCATCTGGAGTATCAGCAGATAAAGTTAATTCATTATCAGCAAAAAGCATTTTAACAATACTTGTTTTGTCATTAACCATGACAGAAACTCTTTCTAAAGCTGAAATCAATTGAGAAACATTAACAATTGCTTGTTTAGGGCTTTCTGACGGAATCAATTGGTTATATTTTGGGAATTGACCGTCTAAAAGTCTTGAAATTGTTAAAGTTTTTTCTGTTTTCAAGATAATTGTAGATTTATCCTTACAAATTTTTATACTATCTTCATCGATAAACGAACTCATTTTCAAAAATTCATTCAATGTTCTTGAAGGGATAATCAATTGAGTTTGCTCTGTTATACCGCTTGTAAGTTTTTCTCTAACACGAGCAAGTCTGTTACCGTCAGTTGAAGCGATTTCTAAAACACCGTTAGAAAAATCACAAACAATACCTGATAACAAATTACTTACTTCGTAACTAGCAGCAGCAAAACCGGCTTGTCTGATAGCTCTTAAGAACGGTTTCAATTCGATATCAAAACATTTTGTATCATCCAATTCATAATTAGAAACTTCCGGAGGAAATTCATTTGCAGAGATACCAATAATATCAAACTTTGATTTTCTACAAGTAATACTAACGTTAGTACCACCTTCTTCGTTTTCAAAAGTAACCAATTCATTACCCAATTTAGAAACGATTTCATTTAATTTTTTAGCAGGTAATGTAATTTTTCCAGGTTCTTCAACTTGAGCATCAACAGTTGTAATTACGGTTAAAACAAGATCTGTTGCAGTTAAACGGATAGAATTATTATCTAAAGTTTCAATCAAAATATTGTATAAAACAGGTTGAACAGCTTTTTGTGAAGTTGCTCTTTCAACAATTTTGATTCCGTTATATAAATCTTCTTTTCTAATTACAAATTTCATTCCCTTACTCCTTAGTTATGCTTTATTTAATTATAGGATAAAGACACGGAAATAGAAACAAAATCAATAATACAAAGCAACAAATCTTATTATAAAACGGTAAAAGTTATTTGTTTAAATCAATCAAATCTTCGAGTTTTAAATCAAGAGCTCTCAAAATGGAAAATAAAGTAGTTATTTTCATATCAACTTCAGCATGTTCTATTTTGCTTATATGTTGTGGTTGTGCAATACCAGCCATTTCAGCAAGTTTGTCTTGAGTTAATTTTCTTCGAAATCGCTCAAGTCTAATGGCTTCGCCAACAACAATTAAATCTTTTTTATCTTTTTTCATAATAATTATTTTAAACAATTGACTAAAATAGTAAAACATTCTATAATACTAAAATAAATATTGTAATATGAAAAACTTATATTATAATATAAGTTTTTTTTAGGAGGTATAATGAATTCAAAAATAAAAGAAATCTATAATTCAGCTTGCAATATATCTGATAATTTAAACGACATTTTATACATATCTAAAACATTAACAGCTGCTCAAAATTTTTGTAATGAATATGACAAAGATTCTTATTTTTTAATTACAACATTAGAAAATTTAGAAAATAAAATAGAATGCTTAAATGATAATCTAGAAGATTTTACTATGGATATTCTAAAACTAAAAATAGAACTCGAAAAATAATTCCCGTTTTTTAAAGAAAGTTTTTTATAATATATAACTAATTAATTTATATAAATATATTAATATAATATTCATCATGATAGTAGTATCTAAATATTTGTAGAAAACTTCTGAAACTATCTCTATAAGCAATGTTCAGCTTGTTTAAATTTTGTAGAAAACTTTTTTAGTTTTTTGTATAAAATGTATAAAACTTTTTTATAATTTTATTTTAAAATTTTTATGTAGAAAACTCAAAGTTTTCTACACTAAATATACATACTTTTCTACATGAATAATTTTATTGTATAATTGTTCTTGGGATATTTTGGGAGAATTATTTGATGAATATTAAAGAAAATCTTTGGAATTGTTGGAATAATTTTTATAATTTTGTTCAAAAACATATAGAAATTTTTACAGTTTTATCTTTAGCTATTATATTTTATTTTATATTTTTCCAAGGAATCGGAACATATTCTCTTATGGATGTTGATGAAACCAGATATGTCGCAATGGCAAGAGATATGTTTCTTTCTAAAAATTATTTAACCCTATATCTTAATGGTGAATATTTCTTTGAAAAACCTCCGCTATATTTTTGGCAAGAATGTCTTTCCTTCGCTCTATGGGGTGGTAAAATAAATGAATTCACCGCAAGATTCCCTGTTGCTCTTTTAGGATATTTATTTTCGTTTATTGTCTATTTTACTTGTAGAAAAAGAATCAATAGAAGATTTGGAGTTTTTACTTCACTAATCCTTGCAACTTCTTTAGAATTTATAATGCTTGCTAAATACGCTATACTTGATATTGTTTTAACTTTTTATATTGGTTTGGCTCTTGTTTGTTATTTTCAAGTCTATTTCTGCCAAGATAATCATAAAAAATTCTACTGGTGGGCTTTTTATATTTTCACCGGATTAGCAGTCATGGCAAAAGGTATACCTGGAATTGCAATTCCTTTTGGTACAGTATTTTTCACTGCTTTAATGACTAAAAAATTTAAAGAAATTTTTAAACCTATTTTTATTATTCCCGGAACTTTATTATTTTTGTTAATTGTTTTACCTTGGCATATTGCAATGTTTAAAATTCATGATCCGTTATTTTTCAATGAATATATTGTAAAACATCACCTACACAGATTTTTGAACACTCCGAATAATGAAATTGGCAGAAAACAACCATTCTATTATTATTTTATGATTGTTTTATGGGGATTTATTCCTTGGGTATTCTCAATGATTGCAGTATTTTTTGAAAAAATTAAAAACTGGGGTCAACAAAAATATGTAGAAAAAATTAAAAATTTTGATTTTAGTTCATTAGATGATGTTCATAAACTATTGGCACTATGCTGGGTTGCTGTAATTTGGATTATGGTATTTTTCACATCTTCCAGTACAAAACTTGCGACATATATTTTGCCGATATATTATCCGCTAGCTATTATTGCAGGTTTGATGTGGAATGATTATGTTGATAAGAAAAAACATGAAACTCCTATAAATATTTCTGTAAAAATATTTGGATGGTTCTGTACAATTGCAGGATTTGTTGCAATATTTACACCACTCTATTTACCAAAACAATTGAATCTTGATATTGCAGAAATAAAATGGTTCAGTATTATTTGTTTATTAGTTGTAGGAATTTGTTCTTTATTATTTGTGAAACATAAAAAATATCTTAATGTTTTTATACTGTATGTTATATTTATGACGGTTGTTTCAGCATTTGCAACAGAGAAATTTTTTGAAGTTGATTATCGCTTTGGGCAAGAAGATTTGGTAACTTTTGCAAAATATGCAAAAGAAAATGATTATACAATTTCAGCAAACGGAATGGACAGAAAATACTCATTGTTGTTCTATAATGATGAAGAAGTTGACTATAACCCTTTAGACGGTGATTTGAAAGTTATAAAAAAAGATTTAGCTAAGAAAAAAAATATTGTTATTGTAAAAAATAAATCAATGTCAAATTTGGAAGGAAAATTAAAATACAGAGTAATTAAAAAAGGTCGTCGTTATACAATGATAGGTTCTCCGGTTGAAAATTTTGCACCGATGAAGTAATGAGGTATTTTGTTTGTTAGTAAAATATGAAAATTTTCTGAAAGAATTTGATAAAAATATTGCTGCATTGTTTGAGAATCAAAAGCAATATATAAAATGTAAAAAAGGATGTTCAAAATGTTGTGAAAAAGGAGAATATCCTTTTTCTCAGCTTGAGTTTGCATATCTTACAAAAGGTTTTATCAATCTTTCGGAAAACAGAAAAATTTTAGTTCAACAGAATATCAGAAATCTTGTAATGGACAAAAAGGAATTCAATGGCGAAAGATTTGAACACAAATGCCCGTTTTTGATTAACAATGAATGTTCAGTTTATCAATATAGAGGTTTAATTTGCAGAACATATGGTATTTGTTACTATGATGACGAAAATAAGTATGTAAGGCTTCCTGATTGTGTCTATAATGGTTTAAATTATTCAGAACAATATGACAAAGAAAGTAAAAGTTTAAATATTGAAGATGTGCCAAATGTAAATCTTAGAATAGATAAGATTTTTGAAAGTGATTTAGCAAAGAGTTATGAGCTTAATTATGGGGAAATTCGACCAATGTTAGAATGGCTTGAACAAAAATAAAAGACCGAATATATTCGGTCTTGAAATACTTTTATTATGCATTTTGTTTAAATTTATTTTACATCATCTTTAATAACAATTAAATTATTCATTATTTTCATAGCACAAGTAGGAAGAACAACGTGTTCTAAACCGTCTGCAATACCAATAATTTTGCCAGCGCTAAGAACAACTTCTTCGCCTTTGTACATAAATTTGTAATCAGTTTGTCTGTCTGAACGAATAGTGATTTTTTCTGCCATAAGTTTTACCCCTTAAATGATGGTTACAGTAAGGTATTATACAGGATTTTTGATTAAAAATCAAGAGATAATTATAACATTTTATCCTTTATAAGCTTATATATCTAGTGGAAATGAACGGTAAAAAGCATACCAATATTTTGGGATTAAGAAAAATAAAGGTCTTCTTTTTAAGAATTTTAGAAAAGAGGATTTTCTATTTTCCGTATACCATTTAAGTTTTTCTTCTTCAGACAATGCCCAAGGTGTTAATTGTAAATATTTAAAATAATAATTTTTGAAATAAGTAGTAGCAGAAAACATCCAAGGTTTTTCTGAACCTATATAATGAATAATTTTTGGATATTTTGTAAAACTTGTTCTGCTTGCAAAACCACTAACTTGAACATTCCATTCGTCAGGCAAAATTTTTATTTTGTCTTTTAATGTGAAGTTTATAATATCTTGGTCTCCGGTTTCTATACTGTTTATATTTTCTTTTGTATATTCATAAAAAATATTTTCTATATTTTGGTTGCGAAATTTTTCCAAATCAAATAAAACAATTCCTGAATTTATATAATTTGATTTTCTCCATTTCTTTTTATGTTTCACTCTTGCATCCAAAACTCCAGCAATAAAGTTTGTTCCTAAATCTGTATTATATAAATCTTTTAAGCTGGTATTTACTACGGTATCACAGTCTAAATATATTATTCTGTTGATAGAAGGTAACAAGGTTGTTAATTTTAGTCTATAGTATGCAGGAATAGAAATATATTCATGAGTTTTGATGTTAGTATAAATTTCAAAATGTTTTTCATCTATTTCAACAAAATTGATATTACAGTCTTTAAAATTTTTCAATTCAAGAATTTTAGATTTATTTTCGGCACTAATATTTCCGTCTAAAATAAAAAATTGAATATTATCATCTTCGTTTTTGTTATCTAAAATTGATGCCATAACAACAGCTGCATATTTTGCATAATTGTCGTCACACGATAAACAAACATTAATCATCATCATTATCTCCTGAAAATTTTTTAATTATGTTATTAGAAAACATTAATAACTGCTTTAATATTTAAAAATACAAATTTTTCCAAATAAGAATATGTAATTAGATTTTGTACTTTCTTTTATTGAAAAAATTGTTTTACCAAATAATTTAAATTTAGATTTTTCAGCTTTATACAATCCGTCCGGAACATTTATGTTATTTTCTCTAATAAATTGTAAAACCTGTTGTCTTACTAAAACATAATGTTCACCTTGGATTTTATTTTTGCAATGTTTTACAATAGATTTTTCATTAACAAAATAGTCATAGTATGTGTTTGGTACTGTGACAAGTTTCTTAGAATAAAACAAAGATCTTGCTGTAAAATCTCTATCTTCATAATACATTCCAACAACAAATTTTAAATCTATAGATTTCAAAAATTCTGTACGATAAATTTTATTCCAAACACAGCCTTCTCTAAAAGTTCTGCAAATAAGGTATTTATCTTCAGCTTTTTCATAAACTTTTTCTTCTGTTAAATGCAATCTTATTTTTTTATTTTTAGGATGTTGTCTTATAAAATCAGCAACCGCAATATCACAATCATTTCTTTTTGCAGCATCATAGAGTTTTTCATAAAAATCTAAATCAACCCAATCATCTGAATCAACAAATCCGATATATTCTCCTCGAACAACTTCCATACCGGTATTTCTTGCAGCAGATAAACCTGCATTTTCTTGTGTTAAAACAACAATTCGAGAATCTTTTTTTGCATATTCTTCCAATATTTCTGCAGAATTATCTGTTGAGCCATCATTAACACAAATAATTTCAATATTTTTTTCAGTTTGGTTAACCAAACTGTCCAAACATCTTGACAGATATTTGGACACATTATATACAGGAACTATTACTGATACTTTAATGTTTTCAGACATATTAAATCCTTATAATTTAAGTGCTTTAGTACAAATTTCTCTGTCAACGGTTACTTGTTCGCCTGTTTCAAGGTTTTTAACAGAAACTTGATTTTTTGCTATTTCATCTTCGCCGAGAATAATTGCAAATTTGGCAACTTTAGCTGCTTTTTCAAGTTGTTTTGAGAATTTTTTATTCGATAAATCAAATTCTACATTTAAACCTTTTCCACGAAGTTCTTCTGCCAATACAAATGTATCTGTTAAGAAATTAGAAACAATATAACCATCAAGTTTGTCAGCTTCTTGTTGAGGTAGAAGAGAAATCAGACGTTCCATACCCATAGCAAAACCTACAGCCGGAGTTGGTTCTCCGCCAAGTTGACCAACAAGTCCGTCATATCTGCCGCCACCACAAACAGCGTTTTGTGAACCTAAATTGTTTGATTTTATTTCAAATACAGTTCTGTTGTAATAGTCCAAGCCTCTTACTAATAGTTTGTTTTCTTTGTATTTTACATCCATTTTATCCAAGTAAAGTTTCAATTCTGTATAATGTTCAGCGCATTCTTCACAAATAAAATCAGAATTTATAATTTCTTGAATTTCAGATTTTTCAAAAATCTTTTTACAGTCTTCAACCTTACAGTCCAAAAGTCTTAAAGGATTTTTTTCATATCTGTTTTGACAATCTTCACACAAATCATTGAAATATGGTTTTAAAACAGCTTTTAATTTATTTTTGAATTCTTCACGGCATTTTGGACAACCAAGAGAATTTATTTCAACTTCCAAATCATTCAAACCTAAAGCCTTTAAATAATTAACAGCAGCAAGAATAACTTCGGCATCAGCTGTTGGTTGTTTAATACCAAACATTTCAACACCAACTTGGTGGAATTGTCTTTGACGTCCTGCTTGAGGTCTTTCGTATCTAAACATTGAACCTTTGTACCATAATTTTACAGGTGCAGGTAATCTTGACATACCGTTTTCGATATAAGATCTTACAACACCTGCGGTATTTTCAGGTCTTAATGTAATTGAACGGTCACTTTTTTCAAAAGTGTACATTTCTTTGTTGACAATATCTGTTGTGTCACCAACACCGCGTGAAAAAAGTTCTGTCACTTCAATTATCGGAGTTCTAATTTCTTTGAATCCGTATTTTGAAAAAACTTCATTTGCTTTCTTTTCTAAAAAGTGCCACATATGAACGTCTTGTGGCAAAATATCTTTTGTTCCCTTTAATACTTTAATAATCTTAGCCATACAAAAATTATATAATTTCAAGAAATAAAGTCAAAGGGGCTTAGATTAAATCTGTTATTATGGTGTTTTTTTGAATTTACTTGCAATCCATTGGAACGGTTTTTTAATATAATCAAATGCAGTAGTTGCCCATTTTTTTACAGTTGCTAAATCAGGTTTTTGAATTTTAGATAATTTACCCATTCTGCCAAGAACAATTGTACCAATTCCGGCAGCAATTAAACCTAAAAATGCCCATTTTTTCCATTTAGGATTTTGAACCTTACCATCTTTATCAACAAAACCATCTGCTTTTGGTTGTTCTTTTATCTTTGTACCTTCTGGCAGAAGCGAAATATCTGTCATTGGTAAGTCTACAAATTTAGGATGTCCGACATAGCGAGCTTCCTTATCAAGTAAATATGCAGGAGCGTCAAAATCAATTACTCCGCCAGCTGCCAATCCATCTAATGCAACAACCCAATTTGAAGACATAGTACTTTTCCTTTATATTTTACCTACATATATATAAAGGAATTTTGTTTATAAAAATTGCGTTTTGTATAAAAAATTGTAACTTTATGGTAGGATTTTTTTATAGATATGATTAAAATGAGGGAAAAATAAGTTATGGATAAATATTATTTAACAACCGCAATTGACTATGTTAACGGAGCTCCACATATCGGACACGCTTACGAAAAAATTATTACAGATATTATTGCAAGACATTATTCACAAAGAACAGATAATATGTTTTTCTTGACCGGTACAGATGAACACGGTATTAAAATTCAAAAAACATCTGCAGCTCAAGGTAAAACTCCAAAAGAATTATGCGATGAAAATGCTCAAAAATTTAAAGATGCTTGGGCTGCATTAGATGTTAAATATGACAGATTTATCCGTACAACTGATGAAGATCACGAAAAAGTTGTTCAAAAAATCTTCAAAAAACTTGTTGATAAAGGCGACATTTATAAACACGAATACGAAGGACTTTATTGTTCAGGCTGCGAATGTTTCTTAAATCCTAAAGATTTAACAGAAGACGGACTTTGCCCTGATCACTTGAAAAAACCGGAAGTTGTTAAAGAAGAAAACTACTTCTTTAAATTATCGGCTTACAAAGATGCAATAATTAAACATATCAAAGAAAATCCTGAATTTATTGTTCCAAGTTTCAGAGCAAATGAAGTTTTGAATCAATTGGAAGATATTCAAGATATTTCCGTATCACGTAACAAAGCAAATGTAGGCTGGGGTATTGATGTTCTTGATGATCCTGAACAATCAATTTATGTTTGGATAGATGCTCTTTCAAATTATATTACTGCTATCGGTTACGATACAGAAAATCCTTCAGAACAATTTAAACAATTGTGGCCGGTAGATGTTCATGTTATCGGAAAAGATATTTTGAAATTCCACAGTATATACTGGATTGGAATTTTGATGGCATTAGAATTACCATTACCAAAACATATTTTTGCACACGGATGGATTACAATTGACGAAACAAAAATGTCTAAATCTTTAGGTAACGTTGTTTCTCCAACATCTGTTCTTGAAAACTTTGAATTGGCTCATCCTGATGCATTTAGATATTATATGGCAACATCAGCACCTTGCGGACGTGACGGAAATTATTCCGATCAAGATTTTAAGGAAAAAGTTAATGCACACCTTGCAAACAGTATGGGTAACTTGTTGAACAGAAGCCTTTCAATGCTTGTGAAATACTTTGACGGTGAAATTAAAGAAGAATTTTTAACTAATCGTTCAAAAGAAGCTGAAAGTTTATTAAAAACAGCTTTAGGAACCGTAAAAATTGTAGAAAATCATTTCAATCATTTCGAAATACAAGAAGCAGCACAAGAAATTATTTCAATTGTTGACGCTGCGAATAAATTTGTAACAGACAATGCACCTTGGACATTGGCAAAAGAAGAAAAAATGACAGAATGCGGACAAGTCCTTGCAACAGTGTTAGAAGTAATGTGTATTATTTCATCATTGATTTATCCATATTGTCCGAATATTGCAGAAGATATGGCAAAACAATTGTCATATGATTTATCTACAAAATTAGATAGCATAACAACAACAAATATTAAAGTCGGAAAATTGATTTCTAAAGAAGAAATTCATCCGGTATTCTTGAGAGTTGATTCAGAGCTTGCTGATAAATCAAAAGCAAAAGCATAGAATAATATATAAAAAGCCCTGTTATATAACAGGGCTTTTTATATATTGTAAGAAAATATTTTATTTCTTATACAAAGCGTCGAAAGGTAAATTAAGAGCATCCATAATAGCAATTATTGTTGTAATTTTTGGATTAGTATGTCCATTTTCAATTTTACTAATATGTTTGTCACTTATGTTAATTTGTTCTGCCAAACCCTCTTGTGATATACCAAGACGATTGCGTTCCGCACAAATATTTCTACCTAATTTAAATAAAATTTCTTTTTCATTCATAGTTACATTATTTCTTATATAAAGCGTCGAAAGGTAAATTAAGAGCGTCCATAATAGCGATTATTGTTGTAATTTTTGGATTAGTTAATCCTCTTTCAATTCTACCAATATGTTTTTCATTCATACCAATCTGTTCTGCTAATCCTTCTTGTGAATATCCTGCACGATTGCGTTCAGCACAAATGTTTCTACCGATTTTTAATAATATATCTTTTTCATTCATAGTTACATTACCACATATTGACAAATATATAACCACTGTTTTAAGATAGAATTAGGTGCTCTATAGAATAATATTAGATATCTAAAGAAGGAGAAAATATGTAATTTATTTGTCCATAACATTTAAAATATTATAAATTTCTCGTAGTTTTGTTGGGCTAAAGTTAGGTAATAATCTTTTTATTTCATTACTAAAATCTATATCATCTTGTGTAAAAACCTTAACTTTATGGTTAAGAAAAAATGAAGGAGTAATATTAAAAAAGTTACAGAGTTTAGCTAAAACTTCACTTGAAACAAATGTTCGTCCTGTTTCAATTTTTGTTATTGAATGCGGTTGTAATCCAAGATATTCTGCAAGTTGTTCTTGTGTTATTCCTTTATTAGTTCGAAGTTCTTTAACATTGGCTCCGAAGATTTTTTTAATATTTTTACTATCGTACATAAGCTATATAATAGTTTATTTTTTTGTTCTATACTATTGCCTTAAATTCGTAAATAAGTATTTAAAAGCAATACATAGTTATTTTAAGTCACAAATTTGCCATTAAATTCATATAATTTTTGGAGGAAAAATGAACACAGAAAATTTTACAAGTGATAAATATTTAGAAAAAGAATTTAAAACACAAGATATTCTTGTGAATTTAAATAGTTATCTTGAAATTGCATCATCTTATATTGCAAATAATGATAATAACAAAGAACTTTTCCATCTTGGACTTTTAGTTGATAATATGCAAGATGAAGTTACCGAATTGATGAAAATGTACAATATAAGTAAACCAGAAGTTTAAATATCCACGCCTTGCATCATTTCAACAAGCTGGCCAATCGTGCCTTCCATTGTTACGCTGTCAGAAGTTCGTTGTTGCAAAAAGGCATTAACTTTTGGCATCATTTCTATCGCAGTATCCAATCTCGGATTCGAACCGGGTTGATACATACCAACGTCAATTAAGTCTTTGTTTTCTCGATACATTGACATAATTGTACGAAGTTTTCCTGCTGCCTGTTTGTGTTCAGGACTGGCAATTGCACTCATCAAACGTGAAATGCTTCCCAAAACATCAATCGCAGGATAATGATTTGATTCCGCAACTTTTCTTGATAAGAAAATGTGACCGTCTACAATACCACGCACAATATCTACAATAGGATCCGAAATATCATCACCTTCCATTAATACGGTATATAAAGCTGTAATAGAACCCTTCGGACTGTTCCCAGCACGTTCAAGAACTTTTTGAAGCCACGAGAATATTGATGGCGGATAACCTTTCATTGTCGGAGGTTCGCCCAGTGATAAACCGACTTCCCTTCCTGCCATTGCACAACGTGTAACGGTATCTGTCATTAAGAAAACTTTTTTACCCTGATCTCTAAAATATTCGCAAACAGCGGTTGCTGTTAAAAGTGCTTTTTGACGAATCAATGGTGGTTGGTCACCTGTTGAACATACCAACACAGATTTTGCCATACCTTCTTCGCCAAGAGAGTCCTCTACGAATTCTTTAACTTCTCTTCCACGTTCTCCAATCAGTGCAACAACGTTAACATCAGCATCAGAATTTCTTGCAATCATACCCAATAAAGTACTTTTACCAACCCCAGAACCTGCGAATAATCCTAAACGCTGTCCGCAGCCCATTGTCATACATCCGTCAATTGCTCGAACACCTGTAGAAAATTGCTCTGTAATAATAGGTCTTTCAAACGGTCCCGGAGGAGGCCCTTCAATTGCTCGCCACATTGCTCCTGTTGTATCTAAGGGTTTACCATCAATTGGATTTCCAAGCGGATCAATCAATCTTCCAAGTAAGAAATCACCTACAGGAATTGTAATAGGTCGACCTGTTGTTGTTACTAAACTGCCTTGACCTATTCCGTTACCATCCAGTAATAGAGCTAATTGTGCAACTTCACCTTTAAACGCTTGAACTTCTGCGGGTTTTTGTTCTCCTTGAAAGTTTTCAATAAAACATAAATCTCCAATTTTCAATCCCGGTAATTTTACTTCTACGGTCAAACCTAAAAGTTTGGATACAGAACCTTTGTATGAATACAAACTTGTTTCATCCAATTTTTCTTTTACCAATTGTTTTAATTCTTCAATACCGCTTTTGTCCAAATCTGTCATAATTTTCATTATAGCAATATTTTATGGAATATCAATTTCTTAACAAGAAAAAAGCAGGACTTTTGTCCTGCTTAACAAAGATATCAATATTTTTTAGTCATTTATAACTTCTAGTAATCTTTCCCAAACTTCATCAATTGAACCTTCTGCGTTAATAGTTCTTAGAACTCCTCTTGATTTGTAATAATCAATCAAAGGTTCTGTTTCGTGGAAATATGTTTCGAAACGAGCTTTTGCTGTTTCTTCGTTATCATCTTTTCTTTGGATAAGATGTCCGCCGCATTTGTCACAAATACCTTCTTCTTTTGTCGGTTTGAATTTTAAATTATAAATTTCACCGCAAATTGGACAAGAACGACGATTTACAATTCTTGAAATCAATATATCTTGGTTTAAATCAAAATAAATTGCTCTGAAATCTGATTTAATATCACCGTTGATATCAGAATTGATTTGTTCAAGCATATCAGCTTGTTCAACACTGCGAGGGTATCCATCAAGGATATAACCTTCATTACAATCCATTTCTGATAATCTGTCTTTGATAATAGAACCTACAAGATCAACCGGAACAAGGTTTCCTTTGTCTATAAAAGATTTTGCAATGATACCGTTTGGAGTTTCTTTTGCAATTTCAGCTCTTAACAGTGAACCTGTGTCAACGTGAGGAAATCCTAAGTAGTCCGCAAGTTTAGATGTTTGAGTACCTTTACCGCAAGCCGGCGGTCCTAAGAAAATAAGTTCTTTTTTCATAATATCACTCTTTTCTATATTTATATATTTTTTTTGATTTTCAACAATACCCATAAGTCTGTCTCTTTCTCGTCCCTTATCAACAATATAATTGTACATCAAGGGGTTTTAGAATTCAAGAGAGTGGCTATTATGTACATTGTGACTGGATTTTGTGGTATAATAAAAATCAAAAGGAGGGTTTTATGAAACTTTTACACACTATGATTAGAGTCAAAGATATTGATGCAAGTTTGAAATTTTATACTGAATTGTTGAATATGACATTAGACAAGAAAAAAAGATTGGACGATTGTTGGTTATATTTTCTAAATGATGAAGAAGGAACTACACAATTAGAACTTACTTACAATGATGAAACACCTGCAGAAGGTTATGAATTAGGTAAAGGATTTGGTCATTTTGCTTTTTCTGTTAAATCATTGGATGAATTTACCGAAAAAATACATTCTTTAGGTTATGAATATTTATATGAACCATTTGATTTAAATGGTAAAGGAACAAAAATCGCTTTCATTCAGGATCCTGACGGGTACGAAATTGAATTGATTGAAAAAGTTGTTTGGTAATTTTATACTTCTACCAAAATCTTTGTATGCAGAATTTGTTGTACCTGCAATTATTTTTCTAATATTCATAATTTTTCCTATGCTTTTTAAACAAATGCATATAAAAAGTTTGCTAAATCCCCAAAAATAGTATATACAATCTTTACATATTTTAATTTATTTACACCAAATTAAACAAATTGTATTATATTAGGTATAGTGAGTAAGAATAGATATTTCTTTCGGAGGCTTAATTGGTAGAAAGATTTTATATAAAAGGTGGTACCCCGTTAAAAGGTGAAGTACAAATCGGTGGAGCAAAGAATTCGGTATTGAAACTGATGGCGGCAGCGCTTCTTGCCAAAGGTGAATCAAAGATTTATAATGTTCCGGATTTAACGGACGTTGAGATTATGCTTAGCGTAATAGCTCAACTTGGTGCGAAAACAAGTTATAATAAAGAAGAAAAATCATTAACAATAGATGCTACAGATATTACTAATGTAACTGCAAGTTATGAATTGGTAAGTAAAATGAGAGCATCTTTTATTGTTTTAGGTGCATTAGTTTCCAGATGCAAAGAAGCTCGTGTAGCATTACCTGGCGGTTGTGCAATTGGAGAAAGAAGAGTAGATTTTCATATTCGTGGATTGGAAGCTCTTGGTGCAAAAATTAAAATCGAAAGCGGTTATGTTCATGCAAAAGCCAGCAAACTTGTTGGTTCTGATGTTTATTTGGACATTCCTTCAGTTGGTGCAACTGAGAATATAATGTTGGCGTCTGTTTTGGCAGAAGGTTCTACAAGAATCCAAAATGCTGCTCAAGAACCTGAAATTGTTGACTTGGCAAACTTCTTGAATACAATGGGTGCGGATATTATCGGTGCAGGTACATCTGAAATTATTATCAATGGTGTAAAACAGTCTGATCTTCATCCGATTGAATACACAACTATTCCTGACAGAATCGAAGCAGGAACCTTTATGACTGCAATTATTGCTACTAAAGGTAAAGGTATTATTAAAAATATTTATCCTGCGCATTTGACATTTTTCACTGATAAATTGTTGAAAATGGGTGCGAATATCAAGCTTTTAGACCCTACTTCTATGGAAGTTAGTTGTAAAAATCGTTTGAATTCAATCAATTTTGTAACCCAGCCTTATCCTGGATTCCCAACAGACTTGCAGTCAATGGCAATGACACTTTTGACTACTGCAAACGGTGTTGGAATTATTACAGAAAGCTTGTACGAAAACAGATTTATGCAAGTTCCTGATTTGAACAGAATGGGTGCAGATATTCACCAAGATAGAAACCACGCGATTATTAAAGGTGTGAAAAAGCTTTCAGGAGCGATTTTGACGGCAAGTGATTTGCGTGCGGGAGCGTCTTTGGTTGTAGCAGCGTTGATGGCAGATGGCAATTCTGTTGTTGAAAAGCTACATCATATAGATAGAGGATACGAAAATTTCGAAAATAAGATAAGATTGTTAGGAGGGAAAATCGAGCGTAGAGTTGAAGATTCCCCGTCAAACCTAACGGAGGGTACACATAATGAGTCCTACTTATAAACGTTGGTACGATCATGACCCATTATTATTAGAAGTAATTGAGCTTTTGAGAAATTATCAAACTGAATTAAGAGCTCAGGCTGAAATATTTTTACAAAAAATTGAAGAAAAAGTTTCTAAAGAAACAATTGATAAATTTTATGCGATGGTAAAACCTGTAAATGCTAACAATCGTTGGTATGATAAAGATCCGGTTATATCAAGAACAGTTGAAATTTTGAGAATTGTTCCACCGGAAGCTCAACGTATTTGTGCTCAGAATTTTATTAAAACATTGAAAGAAATGGGCATAGAATACGAAAGTCCAAATGTAAAATAGGTTAGAAAACGAAGTGGTAGTGGAAAAGGAATCCCTAAAAAGGGGATTCTTTCTTTTTTTGTTGTCACTTCGAGCTTGACCTTTATTGTCACTCCGGGCTTGATCCGGAGTCTGTCAATGTTTATTTTTTTGAAACAAATTCTATATCGTAATCCAAAATCTCTGCTATAACAAGCATTAGATTATATGAGATTGTCCCGCGTCTTAACTTGTGGGACAAGTTATCAGATGTATGTTTTTTACCTGTTTTTTCTGAAAGCAGCTCTGCAAGTCTTTTGAGAGTCATTTTTCTTTGCGCCAACAGAGATTTTATTTGTTCATGAGCTTCTAATTTCATATGAGAATTATACTTATTTGTCTGAATATTGACAAATAAGTCCTTGCAAATTATAATAAAAGACATATTAGTCTTTTAAAAGATTATATGTTCTTTATAATCTTAATTAAACTTAACAGAAAGGTGAAAATGAAAGAAGTATTAAAAGCTTACGAAGAGCTTGAATCGGGTTATGTAAAACTATACAATTATATTCAAACAATGACCATGGCAATGTTGGAATGTGCGGACAGCAACGGCGATGTAAGTTGTTTGAACGAGTTGCAAAGCGTAATCAATGAGCAATCAATAGAACTGTTCAACAGCCTCGATTGCTTAAATACGCAGTTGTATAAAAAAAATTAGATTTCCACTTTTGTAACATCTATGAGTGTTGCAAAATCAATTTCTAATGCAACAGCAATTTTTTCAAGAGTGTTAATATTTGGAGATACTTGACCTGTTTCGATTTTCCAAATAGTGTTTTTATTTATTTTCGCACGAAAAGCCAATTCTTCTTGAGAATATCCTTTTTTATTTCTCTCAAGCTTAACCTTTTTACTAATTTTTTTGCTTATCATACCTAAATCTTTATTCATACTATTATAATAAGATATTGACTTATTTTAATCAACTT
This sequence comes from bacterium, assembly GCA_014803505.1. Taxonomy (GTDB): domain Bacteria; phylum Cyanobacteriota; class Vampirovibrionia; order Gastranaerophilales; family Gastranaerophilaceae; genus Zag111. Next base: position 79,941 of record JAAVBM010000016.1, read on the forward strand.
ATTATAATGAGATTGTATCTACTCAAAATAAGATAAAAACAAAGGTGAAAATGAAAGAAGTACTAAAAGCTTACGAAGATCTTGAATCGGGTTATGTAAAACTATACAATTATATCCAAACAATGACCGTGGCAATGTTGGAATGTGCGGACAGCAACGGCGATGTAAGTTGTTTGAACGAGTTGCAAAGCGTAATCAAGGAGCAATCAATAGAGCTGTTCGACAGCCTCGATTGCTTAAATACGCAGTTATATAAAAAAATCTAAAACCTAAACACTGGTAGTCAATGATGGTGCGATTGAGATGAATTGTCTTACCAAATCCGCATCCCATTGTGTACCTGCCCCTTCTTTCAAAATAGCGCAAGCTTTTTCGATTGGCATACCTTTTCTGTACGGTCTGTCACTCACCAATGCGTGATATGTGTCTGCAACAGATACAATTCTTGCAGCAAGCGGAATTTCGTTACCCTTCAATTGTTCAGGATAGCCTTTACCGTCAAGTCTTTCGTGGTGGTATTTAACAATTGGAATCAAGTCACGTAAAGCTTCATTTGGCGCAAGCACTTTTTCTGCTCCGATAACAGGGTGTTGTTTCATGATTTCCCATTCGTCATCGTCAAGTTTACCCGGTTTTTTCAATACGGATTCTGGAATACCAATTTTTCCGACGTCGTGAAGAAGGGCGCCGATTTTAATTCTTTCAACTTCATTTTCAGGAAGATTGATTGCACGTGCAAGTGCTTCCGCGTATCTGGAAACTGATGTTGAGTGACCTTTTGTATATGGATCTTTTGCATCAATTGCGCCTGCAAGTGATGTTGCCATTTCCATAAGGTGATTGTGGTTCACAATTTCTTCGTTGTTGAATTTGTGAACAATTTCATCTTCAAAGTTTATGCCGATTTGGGAGTGACGTTTAGCAAGTACTTCCGCAAATGAATTTAGCGCAACATCGTCCCAGAAGTTGAAGTCAGCAGAGCTTACGATAGCTGACATACCTTCTTTGTAACCTTTTGCTTGTGAGATAAACATTGCTTGTTCTGCAAGTATCAAAAGTTTTTCCTGATCGCTTGTGCATTCAGGGAATGTTGAGATTCCGACAGAAACTTTTACAGGTCCAACATCGTCAACGAAACAGCAAGATAAACAGTATGTTATGTATTCTGCCAAATATTTTGCATCACGAGTATCGGTATTTGGCATTATTATTGCAATTTCATCTCCGCCGTATCTGCCTGCAGAGTCATTGTTTCTGATATTTTGTTTAACTTTATCAGCGATTATTTTGATGATTTCATCACCTTTTGCGTGTCCTAGTTCTCTGTTAATTTTAGAAATATTATTAACGTCAAACATTACAACTGATAGAGGTGTATTTGTAGTTTTAGCTTTTTCCAATTCATTTGCAAGAATTTCTTGGAATCCTCTGTGGTTGTATAAACTGGTCAAGGTATCTGTATTTGCATATTTGCTTGTTTGTTCCATCAATTGCGCATTGTGAATAAACATTCCCATATAATTTGCCATAAATGAAACAAGGTTCGGATTGATATTTGCAATGTTTTGTCCTACAAGCATTACACCGATACATTTGTTTACTGATACCATAGGGAATATTACTGAACTTGTTTTCATCAAATAAGGATTATTCAAGTAATTGATATTGTCCTTATCAATGATAGTTTTAGTATTAAAACACTGGATTATCGGATTGTTTTCATCTGATAAAAAGATTTTTGATGAATATGAATTACCTGATTTACTGTATAATTTCACATTCAAGCATTTTGATTTCTCGTGTAAAAGTCCAAAGCCAACGAATCCCCATTTTAGTTTATTTATAAAGATATTATTCAGTTGTGCCAGTAAGTCTGCCATTCCTGCATTGCTCTGGAATGCATCCGCAACACTTCTCATAATATCAAAGTAATTTATATTACTGTTGTTTTTCGTTGTTGTTTGGTACTCTGAAACATAAGATTTAACTTTTGTTTTGATTGTATTGAAATTGTTAATTGTTTCTACAATACTGTCCAAACTTGATTCTTCAGCAACTGAGATTGGTTTTATGAGTTTATCAAGTTTTTTTCTGGTTTTTGTCAGCTCTTGTTCTTTTGGATTTCGGGCAGATATTTTCGAATTCTTTGCAACAGATATCATTTGAGTATCCTTTATAGGACTTTTAGCTTTTCCTATAGGATTTGAACTCAATTGTTTTTTATCTGATTTTACAGTTTTATTTAGTTCTTTTTTATTTTCTGTATCTTTCAATATAAATCTACCTACAATTTCTTTCTACAAACCTTATAATTGAAATTTTTTGACTCAGTATCGATATTTATTTACATTACTAAACAATTTTACCTTATATTGTACTAAAATCAATACTACAAAAAGATGGAATATCCATCAATATTCTGAATCCTTCCACAAAAATCACACATATTAACACTACTACATAAATAGTATAAATTATATTTCACTATTTTTCTAGCCCATGTGGGTAAAATATTAATTATTATTAAAATTTGTATATATATTTGTGATAATATTTTAATAAGAATAAGGGGGTAAAATGATATTAGTTACTGGTGGAGCCGGATATATCGGAAGTCATTGCGTAATTTCTTTATTAGAAAAAAAATATGATGTTGTAATATTTGATAATTTTTCTACAGGTCATAAAGAAACTGTTGAAACTCTTTCTAATTACGGCAAAGTAAAGTTAGTCGAAGGTGATTTGAATAACTATCAGGATATTAAATCTGTATTTGAAAACAATAAAATCGATGCGGTTATACATTTTGCCGCTTTTTCTCAGGTTGCAGAGTCTGTTAAAAATCCTCAAAAATACTATTTAAATAATGTTTGTGGAACTTTAAATCTGCTTCGTGCAATGTTGGAATTTGATGTGAAAAAAATAGTATTTTCATCAACAGCCGCAACTTACGGCGAGCCTGAATATATTCCGATTGATGAAAAACACAATCAAAATCCGATTAACCCTTATGGTCAAACAAAATTGTTTATCGAAAAAATTATGGATGATTATGATAAAGCATATGGTTTGAAATCTGTTCGTTTACGATATTTTAATGTTGCGGGTGCAGATGAACAAATTCGCATCGGCGAGTGGCACGATAATGAAACTCATTTGATTCCGAATATTTTGAAATCAACTTTTGGTAGTGGAAAAACTTTCCAAATGTTTGGCGAAGATTACCCGACAAAAGACGGAACTTGTGTTCGTGATTATATCAATATTGAAGATCTTGTTAATGCTCACATTTTAGCACTTGATTATTTAAATCGCGGCGGAGAAACTAATTTCTTTAATTTGGGAACTAACGAGGGAAGTACGGTTAAAGAAGTATTTTCTGTTTGTGAAGAAATTACGGGTAAAAATATTCCTCTTGAAGTTAAGGGCAGACGTGAAGGTGATCCAGCCAGTCTTGTGGCAGATAATTCAAAAGCTAAAAGTGTTCTTGGCTGGAATCCTGAAAAAACTCTTGAAAATAGTGTCGATTCCGCTTACAAATGGGAATCTAAGCTTCAAAATATGTAATGAGTGTTTAAATATAACATTAGCGGCGCAAAAGTTTTCTTTTGCGCCGCTTTTAATATTGATTTATATTTTCTTGATTTAAATAATTTTTTGCAGTAATTTATATCTATACATATTAGCCATTTGGTTAATACCCGAACGGCTAATGATATGATTGGAATTAAGTCAAAATTTGTAGGGATAAATGGAAGAGAATTCAAAAAATTCGCTTTTGCAAATTTTTAAAAATATTTTAATAAATATATTTTCTATAACAGATGCTGATTATAGTCATAAATTGATTAGAATTTGTGGAATAAGATTTCGTATCCTAAAGTCTGCAAATAAAAAGCAAATGACTATTGATTATACAAAATATTCTGATATTACCAAAGTTCCGCAAGCAGAAGGGTTTTTGAGAGATTATCAATTGGCACTTCTTTCTATATTCAAAGAAATGGATAGAATCTGCACTGCTCATAATATTCGCTATATGATTAGCGGTGGCAGTCTTTTGGGTGCAAAACGTCATGGCGGATTTATTCCGTGGGATGATGATATTGATACAGATATGATGAGGGAAGATTATGAAAAATTCCCTGCTATCTTCAATGCTTGTACTACTAATCCTGATTTATTCTGTGATTATTGGAGAGATAAAAATTCTCCTGCAACTTGTATTTTGAAGATTCAACATAGAAAAATTAAACAGGTTTTTGTTGATATTTTTCCGCTGGACTTCTATTACACAAGTGTTAGCGGTAAAGAAAAATTTGCTCTTAACAGAAAAATAAAATTTATTAGAAAAATGTTGAGTATTTCTCCGTTCAGAATTTCTGATAACAAAAAATTGCTCAACAAATTGAAAAAAATTACCCATGAAAAAATCAATGATTATATAGATGTTGATGAAAGGTTACAACCTTCTATCCATTGGGGAATTGAATTTCCGCACAGATGGAAGAATTGGATTTACGATTACGAACATATTTTCCCGTTGAAAAAAATAAAATTCGAAGGTTATGAGTTCAACTGTCCTAACAATGTTGAATTTGTTCTAACAAATATTTACGGGAATTATATGAGTTATCCTAAAAGTATTTGTCCACATCACACTGATGCAAATGCTTTTACTGAAGATGAAATTTATGAATTAAAGAAATTAAAGGGAGATTATAATGAGTGAGTTAAATTTATTGGAAAAAATATTTTCAATAACCAATAACGGCACAGATAAATTGATAATGTTTTGTGGAATACCAATAAGATTCGATAGAACAGGGTATTATAGAAAAGTTTGTAAAAAACTTCCTGTTCAAAAAAATAAAATTATTTTTAACAATTTTCAAGGTTCTTTATATGGATGCAATCCAAAATATGTTGCAGAAGAAATTATTAAACGTAATTTGCCTTATGAATTGTATTGGTTATGTAAAGGTATCGATAATATAGATACAAGTTGTTTTCCTGAGCAAATTCGTCTTACTCCATTTAAGAAAAAGCAAGGATTAAAGGATTTAGCTTCGGCTAAGATAATTATTGGTAATGTGAGATCAAATCTTTTGATTCAACAAGGTTGGGTTAAAAAGGAGAATCAAAAATATATTCAATGCTGGCATGGTTCTTTGGGGATAAAAAAAATTGATGGATCTGTAACTTACAAAGATTATGCAGAAAGAAATTGGTGTGATGTAGCTCATACAGATTCGGAATATACTAATTACTTGCTTTCAAATAGTACTTTTGAAGATAAAGTTTTTGAAGAAGGTTTTTGGTACAACGGACCGATTTTAAAAACTGGTCACCCAAGAAATGATGTATTTTTTAAATCTGATGAAGAAAAAGAACAAATGCGTCAAAAGGTATATTCTTTATTAGAAATTCCATTAAATAAGAAAATTCTTTTATACGTTCCATCATTTAGAGATGATAAGAGATTATATTGTTACGGTTTGAATACAGATAAACTGATTTCTGCATTAGAATCAAAATTTGGTGGAGAATGGGTAGTTGCAATAAGAATGCATCCTCATTTGAAAAAGTATTCTTCTCAATTGTTTAAATTTTCAGATAAAGTTATAGATGCAAGTTTTTATCCTGATATACAAGAATTACTTGTTGCAAGTGATTCAGCTATTACTGATTATTCAAGTTGTATTTTTGATTTTATGTTGAGTCGTAAACCGGGATTCATCTTTGCAACTGATATTGAAGATTATAATACGGAACGTGGTTTCTACTATCCTTTGGAATCTACTCCGTTCCCTGTTGCTGTAGACAATAATGATTTGGAAGAAAAAATTAAGAATTTTGATTTGGAAAAATATCAGCAGCAAGTTGAAGATTTCTTGAAAGATAAAGGCTGTATGGAAGATGGGCATGCTGCCGAACGTGTAGTTGATTTGATTGAACAAATTATGAAAGAAGAAAATTAATATGAATATAGCGATTGTTTTTGCCGGTGGTATCGGACAGAGATTGAGTAATGGAGAAAATTCTATTCCAAAACAGTTTTTAAAGATTAATGATAAACCTATTATCATTCATACTTTAGAACTTTTTGAAAAACATGAACAAATTGATAAAATTTATATATCAATTCATCCTGATTACTACGATTATATGCAAGAATTGGTGAAACATTATTACATAACTAAAACGGCAGGTATTGTGAAAGGTGGTGCAACCGGTCAAGATTCGATTTATAATGCATTAAAGCTTGCTTATGATGAAAATTCGGAAGATTCAATTGTATTGATTCATGACGGTGTCAGACCTAATATTACATCTGAAGTTATAACTGAAAATATTAATTGTGTTAAACAAAATGGTAATGCTATAACTTGTACGTCTTGTTTTGAAACAATTTTGATAAGTGAAAATGGTGTTAATCCACAGCACGTTCCTTATAGAAAACATACATATTCTGCTCAAGCACCGCAAAGTTTTAGGCTTGGTGAAATTGTAGAAGCTCACGAAATTACAAGAAAAATAAACCCTCAATATACTGATATTGTTGATTCTTGTACTTTATTTAAATCTCTTGATAAAAAAACATTCATAGTTAAAGGTAATCGTGGCAATATCAAAATTACTACAATTGAAGATTTGTATATTCTTCGTTCTTTAATTAGATATAAAGAAGATTTGGAAGCTTTTGGAGGTTTTGCAAATGTGTAATTTAGAAAGTTCAAATAAAATTGTGCAAGAAGATTTGGAAAAAATGTCTTGCAAAATAGATTTTTCATATCTGCAAAACTCTACAGTTCTTGTAACCGGAGCTACAGGTTTAATTGGTAGTCAAATAGTATTGCTGTTGTTGTATTTGAATCGAGTTAAAAACTATTCGATAAAAGTTATAGCAATGGGCAGAAGTTTGGAGAGGTTACAAAAAAAATTCTCTCAAGTTTTGGATAGAAATAATTTTGAATTATTGGAAGCAGATGTTCAAAATACTATCAATTATGACGGAAAAGTCGATTATATTATTCACGGAGCAAGTGTAACAGCATCCAAATCTTTTATTGAAACTCCGGTAGATACCATTTTGACTGCAATTGATGGTACAAAAAATATGCTTAACTTTGCAAAAGATAAACAAGTAAAAGGTTTTGTATATCTTTCCAGTATGGAAGTTTTTGGAACTGTTGATGGCGAACCAAAACTATCAGAATCTGATTACGGGTATATAGATATTTTGAGTGCTCGAAGCAGTTATCCTGAAAGCAAAAGAATGTGCGAATGTTTATGTGCATCATATGCAAAACAATTTGATTTACCTGTAAAAATTGCAAGACTTGCTCAAACTGTTGGTCCCGGTTTTAAATACGATGATAACAGAATGGTTGTACAATTTGCGAAATCTGTTATTGAAAATAAGGACATAGTTTTACTTACAGAAGGTAAATCAAAATTCTGTCCGATTTATACAAGTGATGAAATTTGCGGGATTTTTACAATTTTATCGAAGGGTAAAGCTGGAGAAGCTTACACTGTGGCAAATTCTTCGGCGTTTTCATCAGTTCGTGAGATTGCAGAAATGGTTTCTTCTGAAATTGCTCAAAACAAGATAAAAGTTGTGATACAAAACAACAATTCCGGTCAGTATCCGCCGTCATTTGCTATGAATCTGGATACTACAAAACTGCAAACAATAGGCTGGAGTGCTGATGTTTCATTAAAAGAAATGTACGAAAGGTTAATTGAAAGTTTAAAATAATGATAAGTGTATTGAAAAATATAAAAACTAAATTGGATGAAAAATATGGCGATAATGAAAATTATCACAGCTTAACAACAATTTTGCCATATTTTAAGCCTTATACTGGTAGAACTTTTTTAGCTTTAGGACTTGCAATTCCTATTGGTGCATTGGATGCTGTGATTGCGCTTTCTCTGAAACCTTATATGGATATTGTAATGCTTGATAAACAAATGCAATCACCATGGTATATTCCTATTTTAATAATTGTTTTTACAACTATTCAAGGGGTATTGAATTATCTTGCAACATATATGAATGATTGGGTTGGCGGAAGAGTTACAAATGATTTGAAAATTGATTTGTATGAAAAGTTAATGCACCAAACTGCAGGTTTTTTCGATAAACAAACTTCCGGCAAGATTTTAAAAGCTTATAATAACGATGCAGATAAATCTTGCAGCGGACTTTTGACAAATATGAAAACCTGTATTTCAAGATTGTTCTCATCAATTTCATTAACTGCTGTTTTGTTTTATAATTCTTGGCAGTTAGCTATTATTGCGGTTTTTGTTCTTACCTGTGCAATGATTCCGTTAATGAAAATTAAATCTACAATCAAGAATGTTTATAACAAATCCGAAGGTGAAAATGCTAAGGTTTTAACTACTTATAACGAAGCATTTGCAGGACATAAGATTATATCAGCATATAATTTGTATAATATAAAGAAAAAACAATTTGAAAAATTAATAGATACTGTTTTCGGATTGAGAATGAAAATTACTCAACATGTAGGCTGGCTTTCTCCTATGATGCATATAATTGTATCAGTCGGAATTGGCGCAGTAATTGGCTTAGGCAGTTATTTAATTGTAAAAGGTAAATTGTCAGCAGGGCAATTTGTTTCGTTTATAACAGCGTTAATAATGCTTTATACCCCAATTAAAGGTTTGGGAAATAATGCAAAAGGTATGACAACTTGCCTTTGTGCAATGGAACGAGTAGTTGCTAAACTTGATAAAAAACCAGGAATTAAAGATAAAAAAGATGCGGTCGAATTTCCGGAATTCAATAATAGTATAACTTTTGAAGATATCAAATTTTCTTATGTAAAAGAAAAACCTGTATTAAAAGGCATATCATTCACGGTTAAAAAGGGTGAAACTGTAGCGTTAGTTGGAAATTCAGGTGGTGGAAAAACCACTATAGTTAATCTTTTGCCGCGTTTTTATAATCTTAAAGATGGCAGTATTAAGATTGATGGAGTTTCAATCAATAATATTAAGCTAAATTCCTTGAGAAATAATATTGCGATTGTATTTCAAGATAATTTTTTATTTGAAGGGACAATCAAAGAGAACATAATGTTCGGAAATTTAAAAGCCTCAGATGAGCAGTTAAAAATGGCGATTAAGAATTCATATTTAGAAGACTTTATTGCATCATTACCTGACGGATTGAACACACAAATCGGAGAAAGAGGAGTATTGCTTTCCGGCGGGCAAAAACAAAGAATCGGTATAGCTAGAGCATTTTTAAAAGATGCTCCGATATTGATTTTGGACGAAGCTACTTCTGCGTTAGATAATCAAGCAGAACATATAGTTCAGCAGGCGATAGACAATTTGATGAAAGATCGTACAGTATTTGTAATTGCACACAGATTATCAACAATACAAAATGCAAATCGAATTGCGGTAATCAATAACGGGTATTTATCAGAATTAGGCACACATGAAGAACTTTTAAATATTCCAAACGGTGAATATAAAAAGCTTTATGATATGCAATTTTCATAGACTTAATTTTTATTTTGACTTGATTTTTAGGAGATTTTGGAAAAAGATCTCCTTTTTTTTGTTAAATTATGTTACGAATTTTTATAATTTTCTAAAGTTTTCTACAAACCAATCCGATATTTAATTTGTGATTAGAAAACTTTAAGGAGTGTAGTAAAGATGTCAGATAAAAAGATTATGGATATTGAAGATTTAATGATTGATTATGCAGAGATGACCAGTTTTGATTTTGGTTCATTATCAAATGAAGAAATGGATACATTAAATAAAATTACTAATAGCGAATATGCAAAAAAGCCATACGCATTTAAATACGGTAATTTCAAATTAGTGGATTTTTTCCATTCGTTAATGACAGATAAAGGTTAATAGCTGACGATTTTGGAGATATGTGATATGGATGAAAAAAAATTGTTTGAAGCAGGATGTTTTCTGCCAAGTTGGATAGAAGATACAAAACCCGAACCTGAACCAATGCCGATTTCGCAAGTTTATACGCGTCAGCATAAGGATCTTCAAACACTGCTTTCTGAATTGGCAGAAATAAAAGACCACATTCAGGATGTGCAAGAAAGACAATGGAATTTAGCGAAAATGCTACATTTCCATGAAAACAATTTTGTAAAAGAATAAACGACTACCAGACACTACTTTAACACACTAATTAAGCCATATATTTTCTATATGGCTTTTTATTTGTAACGACGGTAAATGTTCTTGTTACTCTGACCTGGATTCAGGGTCTATCAATTAAGAGATTCCGGATCAAGCCTGGAATGACTAAAGCTAGTTGATGTTAATCAAAAATTTTGTCATTCTGAACTTGATTCAGAATCTAAAAATTTTTGCTTCTAAAAACAGAATAAACTAGCATTTATATATTTCGGATTAAGTTCGGAGTGGCAGTAAATATTAAATTTATAATGACAGCAAATAAATTGTTCATCTGAATTAGTATTGCGAAATATTATGAAATGATTTATAATATGAACATTACAACTATTATCAGTAATAATTTTAATGAACAATAATAAATGAGGATTGAGAAGTATGAGAAATGATATTTTTGTGCCTTCAAAAGCAACCTTTAAGGTGTCTTTCGGGGGGGGGGTAACCCTTAAAGCCTTATCAGCAGCGGTTTTGGCAAGTTGCTTTAGTTTTGGTGCACAACAAACATTTGCTGCAGATATTTCTAATGTAGATTTAACTAAACAGCCGTTAAGTTCTCCAACTTTAGATTATTTGAATAAACAAGGAGTTGAATTTAAAGACGAATCCGGTAATGTTTTAAAGGATTATTCAAGTTCTTATACTTTAACAAAGGTTAATTCACCTTCAGATAATACAATTACAAAATATGAAATAAACAGAGCAACCGGAGAAATTACCGGAGAGCAAAGTTATAAAGTAGATTTCAAATCAGCAACTAGCGTAGATGATTATGTTGACAAATATACAGATGTTGTTTCCGGTAATAATTCTAATACTCCGTTATTTGAAAATCCTACAGGAATAGTTGCTGATTCTATTAACCAAAGGGTTTATAAAAATAATACATCTAGTACAAAAGTATCTTCTAATTCTGATTTTGGAACATATGCACAAATTGTAAATAATGGTGATATTTCTGATATTAATGCTGATTTTGTTGGAAATACAGCATCGGTAAATAGTTCATCATCTACAGCTTGGCGTTATTTTTATGGAAATGCAAGTGGTGCAATTTATAATAACGGAAATATAAATAATATTTCCGGAGATTTTATAGGTAATAGTTTTTCTAGTAGTAGAGTATATTTATGGGGTGCAAAAACAGCTTCTGCAATATTGAATGATTACAATGGTGAAATTTCAAATATAAAGGGTAACTTTGTTGATAATTACGGGGGTGCAATAAATAATGCTGGTACCATCGGTAATATTTTGGGTTCATTTGTAAATAATGATAGTGGTGCTATTTATAATTCCGGTAAAATTTCAAATATAGTTGGTGATTTTTATCGTTCTAGTATTGAAAACAGTGGTGAAATATCTAATATTGTAGGTGATTTTATAAATTCAGCTAATAATTATAATTATGGTGCCATTACTAATTATAACAATGACAATGATGATACAGGATATATCGGCAATATTGTTGGTAATTTCTTTAACAATGCTTATGGTGCGATTTTAAATTATAGCGTTATAAATAATGTGACAGGTTATTTTGCCGGTAATGGTTATTACTCATATAACGGTGGCGGTGCAATCAAGAATAGTGGTTATATAAATGTAACTAATTCTACTTTTGTTGAAAACACTTCAGAAAATAATGGCGGTGCGATTTATAGTGGATTTAATGAGAGTATATATTCAGGTTCTATTCCAGAGGGAAAGAGTGCAGTAAAAGCAACCGAAACCTTTAATACTAATGTAAAATCTTCTATCTTTACTAATAATAAAGTTTCTTATGGTTCTGGTGGAGCTATTGCACTAAGTTATAATATTGATTTTTATTCAGGAGAGCGTCCAATACCTGTATCCTTGGATTCTGATATTTCAAATAATACTGATAATTCCTCAATTATTAATAAATTTAAAGAAAGTATTTCTGTAAATATTGAAGATTCAATCTTTAATGAAAATATGGCTCAATATGCTGGCGGCGCAATTGCAGCTTATGGCAGAATTACAGAATATCAAGATTCTTATTCTTATGGGCCATCATCATTGAATATAGAAACCGCTTCATCTTCTGATAATGTAAGTGTTTTGAATATTAAAAACTCAAAATTTATCAATAACATTGTTGAAGATTGGTATGAACCTAAATATACACTTGCTTCTTATGCTACTTATGAAGCATATGGTAATGATACTTTTTCTGCTCAATATGGTGGTGGTGCTATTTGGACAAATGTCGCAACCAAAATTGAAAACTCTTTATTTGATGGTAATAAAACTATAAATGGTAATGGTGGTGCAATATTTGCTGATGTAGAGGATTACCAGATATATAATAATGGTTGGGGACCGGCAGAAGAAAATTTATCTGATACTTCAGGTATTGCTCTTATGAGCGAAGGTGTTTCACCTCAAACAAATTATGTTGTTTATGAAAATGGAGCAACTCCAACCCAATCAAACGGTTTGACGATTAAAAACTCAAGTTTTATAAATAATACAGCATCAAGTGATTTAGAAGTTCAAACTCCTGAAGCTTGGGATTATATAAATTATCTTGAAAATTTCGGAGATTATGAAACAGCGAATAATTTATATGATTTACTAGATGCAGAGGCAGAGAAACGTGGATATGATATTGAAAATGGGAATTATCCACCTGCAGATATTCAAGATGAAATAATTAATAAAATCGTAGGATCTACACAAGAGTTTAAAGACTTTGTTAAAATGGCTGAAGAGGCTCAAAAAGCACATGGTGGAGCTATCTATTCTGCGCAAAATACACAAATTATTGCTGATAATGCTGATGTTATATTTAAAAATAACAAAGTTGTTAATAACGGAAAAGAAACTCTTAACGATATTTATATGCTTACCAGTATTGGTAATAAGCAATCTGCAATGGCGGGTAATATTGTTGCCACTGCTAATGATGAAATTAGAGATTTAGTAACTCTAACTTTAGATGCAAGAAATGGTGGTTCTATTGTATTGAATGGAACAATTGATGGTGGCATTGTTACTTACCCTCAGCGAAATACCTCTATGGATCAATCTGTATTAAATGCTGATACAAATATAAGTAATGATTCAAAAACTGATTTCCAACCGGCGTATAATTTAAATATTACGGGTGACGGTACCGGTAATGTTGTTTTTGGAAATAGTGTTAAAAACGCAAGTATTACAACATTTAACGGTTCAAATGCTTCATTAACTAAAGATTCAAACTGGAATAATAATATTCTAACAATGCAAGGTGGTCAGATTTCAATGATTAACAACGAAGTCGGAACAATGAACTTGCAAAGAATGCTGGTTACAAAGGATACAAACTTACTTGTAGATGTAGATTTAGCTAAAAATACAATGGATACAATAAAATCCAAAGACTACAGCGAACATTTTGGTAATGTAAACGTATCCGGCATGAATCTATTATCAGATGCGAAAAATGAAAAAACAGAAATCTACTTCGCAGAACAAGGTTTGAAAGATAACGTAACAAACGGAACAGGCGAATTACCTGACCAAAACCAAACCGCCTATACCCCAATCTATAAATACAATGTATCTTACGATAACCGCGAAGACGGTGGCTACTTTGTATTCAATAGAGGAGGAAGTGCAGGCAACCCAAGCGACTCGTTTAACCCAAGTATATTGGCAACCCCGGTATCAAGCGTAGCCGCCTCTCAAGCAACCATAAACGAAACCTTTAAATATGTATTCGAACACGCAGATGCCTTTACCCAATTACCTCAATCTATCCGTTTATCAAGATTGAATGCCAATAAATATGCGTTAAATGAAACAAATCCTTATGGCCTAGGTTCAAGCACAGATTTTGACGGAAATCGTGGCTCCCTATGCTATGA
>JAAVBM010000017.1 GCA_014803505.1 bacterium
ATAACCAAGAATATAATGATAATAACGATATTCGGGCAAGAGGAAATTGAAACGCGCAAAAAGGCCGATGATGAAAAAGAGAATCAGAGGATTTGAAAACGTCAGCAAAAATCCGCTGACCATATCCGTCCAATAACTCTTTGGCGCCGAATCATCCTTGGGATTAACCCTCCGCGCCGGATTCTTCCGGAAGAGGTAAACGCCAAACACGGCCAATACCGCCGATCCTACCAGCTGCAAGATAAACTGCTGAGAATTAATGAAATCAGTAATGAAAGCGATGCCCGCACCCGTCAGTATGCAATAAAACATATCTGAAACCGATGCGCCGATACCCGTGAAAAATGCCGGCCACCGACCCTTATTCAACGTGCGCTGAATCACGAGCATACCGATTGGACCCATAGGGGCCGAAATCAGCACGCCGATAGCTAAACCGCGCAGCAGCACATAGAATATACTTTCCATAATCTTATGCAAATTTAGTTAGAATGACTGAAAGACGCAACACTTTTGCAAAAATTTTCAAAAATATCTAAAAAAATTTGCACATCCCGAAATTTATTCCTAACTTTGCACCGCTAAAGCGCTCATGATTCATGGTTCCATGGCCGAGTGGTTAGGCAACGGTCTGCAAAACCGTGTACAGCGGTTCGAATCCGCTTGGGACCTCTCATGACTCCGCACCCCGCGGAGTCATTCGTGTTTAATATTCTGATATTCACTCAGTTAACTGCGCATTTTTTGAGTGAAATTTCTGCAACGCTCCGCAATAATTCGAAAAAACGCCATTTCTGACTATCAGTCAGTTACGTTTTTGCTCTCAGCAGTTGTTGTACGTTTTTTCAATAATTCGATTTTGAATCATGCAAAAAATCCAACTCATGCGCAGGCCCGGAAATTTCTCCAAAACGAGCAGTTTTCAGTTATACGCAGTTTTCACTCTTGACCGAGAACGGATCAGCATCCGGACGGGCATTGAGGTCACCCATGAAGAGTGGGACAAGGAAAAACAAATCATTAAAGGAAGAAGTCAATCCGCCAAGGATCGCAATCTTATTCTCTCAAATGTTCGCGCCCGGATTACGGACGTGTTTGTTCGTGCCCGGCTTTCAGGGACGACGCTGACCAAGGCGCGATTTTTGGAGGAGTATCAGCTCCCGGGTGCCTGTACTCGTTTTGTAGACTTTGCCCGTCACCATCTGAAGGAACTGAGCCGGGCCCAACGTCCGGAAACCATCCGCCATCATGAAACCATCATTGCAAAAGTTGAGGCTTACGCCCCCGGGCTCGAGCTCCGACAGATTACCCCCGAATGGATTCAGGGCTTCATGACCTACATGAGAGATAAACTATATAACGCGCCCGGGACAATCCGCAAATGTATCGGAATAATGCGCGCCCACTATTACGCCGCCATCCGCGCCGGCAAAGTAACCGAGAACCCGTTTGAGTCGGTCAAGATGCCAAAAGATGCCCCGGCCATTGTCTTCCTGACAGAGGACGAACTGAACACGCTGATACGGCTCTATAAAGACGGAACGCTCCCTGATAACGAACAGGTTGCGCTCCGTTTCTTCCTTTTTATGACGTTTACGGGGATGCACATTTCAGACGCGCGCTCGCTCCAGATTGAGCAAATTTTCGGCGGTGAAATTCACTATCAGAGACTGAAGACCGGGACGAAGGTTTCCGTCCCTTTGAGTAAGCCGGCGGCTCTTCTGGTTCAGATTTACATGGGTGGCCGCCATCGGGGTAAACTGATTCGCGACCTGCCCTCAGACCAGGGCTATAACAGACTCATTAAGAAGGTGGCGACAAAAGCGGGGATATGTAAGGCGGTCAGCGCTAAGGCCGCGCGCCATACCTTTGCGACGCTCTACTACAAGAAGAACTCCGGCGACCTTGGGACGCTCTCAAAGCTTCTGGGTCATGTCTCAGTATCAACGACCATGGTTTACGCTCATATAACTAAAGACATGCGCCAGGAAGGCATCTCCGCATTTGATGGCCTCATGTAATGCCGTCAAGGCAGACCGAGTGCGGCCTTAATGCGGTCCAGGTCTCTTAAAACGGCATCGCCATTAAATCCAATGGGCAAAAATGCGTTGCTACTATTTGTGCCGAGATTTTCTCCTAATACAATACCAGGCAGACCATAAACGATCCCGTCTTTATCCAACCACAATTTAAAGTAACTACCGGTAGGAACTGTAAAAAGAACTCTTGCATTGTATTTGGCCCCAGTTGCATTTCTAATTTCAAAATCTGAATTCTTTGAGCCCAAAGAACCTACCACGATGGCATTAACAATTCCTGAGCCATCTCCAAGTCGGACGTTATCGCCGATTTCTATTCCACTTTTGAGCGTGTTGTTAGAGCCGATGACGTTGCCGCCGCCGATGTTGAGGTGTTCCATACCTGAATAGTCGCTTGTATCAATGACATGGCGAATGGAAAGGAGTCCCGTTCCGGGATAGGAGATAACACTGGCGTTAAGGGCTGCGCGGTCGCTGAGGTTGACGTTAGACTGGATGATGTTATTTGAACCGATGGTGTTGTATATGCCCATGCTCATGGCGCTGACCCCTTCAGAGTTGGTGACGGTCAGGATCCCCGTCTGTTTGTTTACTTTCAGCTTTACGTTTTCGAGGCTGACATTTGCGGAGAAAGTAAAAGAGCCTTGGCCGATGGTTAACACGGCATTGCCGCTGCCGTCTGTGGCTTGTCGTGTCTGCATTGTCGCGTTGGGGCCGATGCTGACGTATTCTTTATCCAGCGTGCCGATTGAAAGCATATTGTTGGAGTCTATGCGTGCGTGTGTAACCAATTGGAGTTGCCCGACTTCAGTGCCGACAAACAGCCGCCCCTCCGGGTCAAGATACAGCCCGCCGATAAACGGTCGGCAATAGCCATTTTTGAGATACCCATAAGCCTCCATCGGCTTCGTTGTGTACCCTTCCGGAACAATCCACTTGTAATAATATGCGACGGCTAAATCCGATTGCTCAAGTCGCAACTGGATGTAAAACTGTTCGTTATTAGGTTCGTAGTATACCTCGTGAACGTATTGACCTTCAAGCGTGTAAATAAATTCAGGGCTCACTGCAGAGCCCTCCGGCGCCTTGATTCCGCCAAACTTAATCACGTTGCATCGGCGCGCCAGGTCGGCAATATCCACGGCGGCCTGATTGGCGGAATTTTTGACGGAGGGGAGTGTTGTCTCTATTACTTGGATTCGCTTTTCAAAAGCGTCGCCATCCTTTACGCAACTGTCTGCCACTTCTTGGATTTTCGCTTCAAGATCCTGACGCACGAGACTGTCGCCCTGCGCGAAGTCGTTTCTGATCTGGGCCAAGCCTTTGACGGCATTATCGGCGGTTTGCTGAGCATTAACAACCGATTGAACAGCATCCTCGGCAACTCCATGGGCCGCTGAAGCTGTAGTCGCGGCGGTGTCGGCGGTGTCCTGTGCATTTCTCGCAGCACGCCTCGCCATTTCGGCGGCACGGTCGGCCGATTCGGCTATTTCCTTGATTTCATCCGGGTCCGCTTTCGCTTCAAGAGTCTCCGAGACAATCTCCAGAGCCCGGCCAACCATTTCCGGAGTGACGGAACATTCCTCCTGAGCCAGTTTAATAGTGGATGAAAGCTCTTTGAGTTCTGTTTTATTTGAAAATTCCATGATTAAGAGAATTGATTGTTAAATACGTTAGTGAATATCTTGCGCAAATATGAGGCGTTACTCTTTGAGATTTCGGGCATGACCGCCGGCTCATTGTAGACGCGACGCAAAGTCAGCTCCATGGATTGCGGCTCCTCCTGTCGCTCCGGAACGGTTACGCTCTTCACCTCCGGAATAACTCTAACGGGGTTTAGCCCATAGCCAAGCAGCCACACCTCATCAGAGCTCAGCGCATCGAGCAGATGAAGCAATTCGCGGCGGCGCTTCGGGCCGGTTGAGACGGTCAGAGCGGACTCCAGCTCCTGGCGGCGCCGGTTATCGTCAAACCGGTCAAACTCCGCGCGAAACTTCTTGAAGCTGTTAACGTCAACGAACTGCACCCCATCAGTCAGCTCACCGGTAAGCTCGATAACCTCAAACACCCCGAAAGAATTGCGGAACCTGAGCTGATGGCGACTCTTTACCGGGTCGGCGGCCTCAATGAAGATTTCCGCGGCCACACGGCCTCCCTTCTTGATGGTAAATTCAGAGACGAGCAGCCCATGCCGGTCAAAGATTTCGCGGCGTGCTTTCTGAAGGTCTATGGTATAAACGCCGATGTGTCGTGTCCACCCGGCCAGGAGTTCAATGCCACTTTCAGCCCATACCGGGGGAATTCCTGTCGGGGAATGTAGGGTGATAGACTCGGCGATCTCATTATCCTGAAGGAAATAAAGCGGGGCCAGTTCCGTCTCCTTGAGGATTATGCGCCCCTTATGTGTGCGAGTACTTAAAAACGGATTTCCAAGTTCGTTAAGAAGTCGCGCCTTAAACAGGTTGCTCCCATTGAGCAGCTCACGATTCTGAGAGGAAGTGCGCCCCGGTATCACATAAGTAGAGAACCGTTCGCGCGGCTGTGTGCCGGGCAATTGGCGCGGCAAATACATAAACACGCGGCGGGTGCAGTTTTCTGACCAGTCCTCGACACACTCAAGCCAGGAAGCGCCGGAAGGCTCGGGCAGCGGATTAGCCCAAGCCTCAAGCACATCACTGACATTCACGGAGCCGGCTGATGACATCAAGAATGTAAACTCCTCGCCTCCGGAACTGTAGAGCACGTTTTTGCCGGCGCTCATACTCAGGAACAGAGGATCAGACGCGAACACAATCCCGCCGGGGGTCGTCGTAACGTTGTGTTTGAACATATTATACTAAATAGACAATGTGACAAAATCCGCCTGCACCCTTATGGGTTATTCCATCATGAGTGCGGACAAACTCCTCGCGCTCAACAGAGGGCTCGGTAAGTATGCGATAATCGGCAGGGGTGACGTTGCCGAACGCTTGCGGGGCAGACATTAAACTATTTTCTTCCATGATGCAAATTTATTGAATGATTTTAACCGGGTAAAGGACCGGGAAATTACCCGCCAATCATCCGGACCTTTGGCCGGAGGTTGCCGACTTCGCCGGTCACTATGACCTCAAATTCCTCATCAGAAGTGAATCCGCCACCGTTGCTATATCGGGGCGTTACGGCAAACCGGGCCTCCACCATTCCGGAGAAGCGCTCATCCGGGTCCTCATCCGGGTCATAAACCTCCGGGTCCGGCAATGCGTCGGGGTCGCTGAATCCCAACCACCTGAAAGCATACAACTGCAAATCTTGATCTTCAAGATTCACGTAAGGATTAAGGCCTTCTCGGGGGTGCTCCTCCTCAAATTTCTTCTTGACGGCGTCCCGTATGGTTTTGCTGTCATCAATCGCATGCCATAAGGAATCCAGTGAAAGCACATAGCCGGGGCGGGTCTGAGCGGCCTCAATGGGTGCCGATGCCTGCTCAGCTTCGGCGTTAAAGTCGCCCCGGAGGGTCAGCGGCCTGATCTTGAGCGACGTTTCCACGGGCGACGTGCCTGTTAACGAATAAGAGGCCGACTCAATAAGCCCGTAAACATTAAGCAACTTTACCGGTTCAAGTGGCGACAACTTGCCAAGGTCAGCGCGTCCGAATTCGGCAATTGCGTCAACGGTTCGCGCCCCATGACGGAGCAGGAGGTCAAAATTTCGCCAGAAATTCCGAAAAATACCATCCCGGAAATCATAGTAAAGAGTGAGGCCTTCAACCTCGACGCCGTCATCCGTCTCGGTTATTCGTCGGCCATCCGGGTCAAGCGGCGCAACGGCTCCAAAATTTTCTCCGTTTTTCTGATAGGCGAACACGAACGCAATGGGGGCACCGCTTCCGTCGCCCTCCTCAACTCCGGAACCCACCAGGGCGGAATGGCGGTGAGACAATCCACACGCACACCAGGGCAACCGCTTCGAATAATAATCGCCGAAAGTAAACCAGCCCTGACTCATGGCCACTGACTCATCGCCGGCCTCGAGCTCGTAAGCCTCCAGGCCGTCCGGCTTCGGGTCCCATGTAAAGAACAAAGAGCCGAATCGGACGCTCCGGTAGGGGTATTGTTCGCCGATATAACAGCCGCCATTGGTCAGGTTAATACCGGTAAACTTGCCGTGCAAACCTTCGTCGTCAAACTCGATGCCCAAGTCGCGGGCGCAATCAATCAAGCGCTCATCTGTTGTATGGTCATCCTCAATGCCCTCAACGAATGAAACCACGCGCCCCTGCATAAAGTCTTCATAACGGGCGGAGGGGGGCTCGGCTAAGGTTAGCGACGTTTTCGGAATCAGTTTTAAATACTTTTGATCCTCAAAAGTCACGGAGGGGAAAGCGGCCAGCAGGCCGTCAATGGTCAGCGCCGGTTCTCGCTCAATCACGTCCTCAACAAAGGCAGCGGAAACCATGCCGGAGTTTATATCGATATGCCAGACAAACCCGAACTTCGCCCAAAGTGACTCCAGGAACTCCATAACGGTGCAATCCGGCACAATATCGGCCATCGCTATGGACTCCAGACAACAGGCATCGGCGCAATTATTGAGCACCACCAGCCGGCGCAAGTCAATGCGCCCGGAATAGAACGGGTTATCCTCCCGCGCCAGGGTGATTCCGATTTCCTGAAATATCAGCTCCAGGAGCCGCCAAACCTTCAGGAAAGGGCTCCAGCCGTAACGTTTCGGAACCTTGACGTTATAGATTTCGCCGCTGACCACTCGCTCGACGCTCTTAGACTGTTTCCAACCTTCGCGGAGCACATTCAGCATAACTCCGGCGCTTCCTTCCTCGTCCTTGTTCTCGTCCTTGGCGTTTTCCGTATAACTGACCACTACGGGGAACATACACAGCGGCGAGTCCGTTGCACAATCAAACTCGTCGGGCGAATCCGGGACGGGCACGGAGGTAGACTTGAGCACCTCCAGTTCTGACAGTCGGCGGCCCTTCCATTCAGCATAAGCCACGGAATTATTAAGGCCGATGTTAACCTCGATGCCATCACGAGACGCGTCCAGCACACACAGCAGCCCGTCGGCCACAAATGAGCCATCCTCAACCCTTACGGGATACTTCGGCAACATGACGCCCAGATCAATGCGCCCGGGATTTCCAAGCAGTCGGCGATTATGAGGGGTGGCCGGAATGGTCACGGGGATTGTCTGTGTGCCCTGTTCGCCCCAGATGGGGTTCTGCAATTCTATGGATAACGCCGGAGAGTCTGAGAGGTCAAGCGGCGTATTATTCAAAAATATTCTTACCATGGTCGGTGAAATTATTAACCTTTAGAGAATACTGAAGAGGCGGCGTTGAGCTTCTTTTTCGCCTCCTCAACGTCTTTATAAACCACATATGCGCGAACGCTGCGGATTGAGTCAGTGGCGGCCCGGAGTTCTTTGATGGCAGCGGCCAGTTCTTTCAGGTCAGCCGCCGTGACTGTATACGTTGAGTCCGTAAATCCGCCATCAGCAAATCCGGGCGCGGAAGGAGTGCCGGAAGTGACAATTTTATGGCGGCGGATGGCCTCAATCATCCCGACGGCGTTGATTACGCGCGGATTGTTCATGATGGGCTTCGGGACCACGTATTCGCCACGGTGTACCACTCCGGCCACTTCATAGCGGTCGCCGTCACCGGTGTAGCCGCCATCAGAATAACCGGTCAGGGTGCGTTGCGTGCTCTTGGTGGCCGCGCTCTGAGCCTCGGAGGTGGCAGAGGCAGCTGCATCGGAGACTGACCCCGTAGAAGTGTGGCTCGGCTGCATATTCTTGACGCGGTCACGCTCGGCCTTGGCCTGCTTGACCTGCATGGCACCCGTGGCCGTCAACATGGCCGCGGCAATTCCGCCCCCGATTGGGCCCAGCTGAGCAAATGCGGTCATGATGGCCTGAGCGGTGTTGGCGATGATGTCGGCCACTTTGATAGCGAAGTTAACGTCGGCATACTTTTTCTGAATCTTCAGCTTTTCATTCTCCTTCTGCTCCTCCAGGGCCGTGGTGTCCTCGCCGTTATTCTTGGCCTGCTGAATCAGCACGTCGTATTTAGCCTCACTCTCGGCAATTTCGGCATCCTGCATGGCTGAAAACATTGAGGTGGCCAGTCCGGAGTAATAATCAAAATATTTCTTTGCGTTATTGACCCCGGCCTGCAGTCGCTTCTTCTGATATTCCTGCTCGGAAATCAGGCCCTGGTCGTGCATATTCTTCAGTGAGGCGAGCTCGCGCTCATATTCGTCGGCCCAAGTGGTTCCGGCGTTTGCCTTGAGGTCACGCATGGCCTCATCCTGCTGATAATTGAGGGCGGCGATTCTCCGGAGGTGTTCACTCTCCAGGGCTTCGGTATCTTCGCCCTGAGCCTTCTTGGCGGCGATTACGGCATCATACTCGGCGCTGAGCTGCTCGCGCAAGCGGTCAAACTTCATCGCAATCCCTTCGGCGCTGTCGGCATTGGTCTGCATCTCGCGAATCATTTCAACATACTTCGCCGTTTGTGTGAGCTCCTGCTGCTGTAACTTTTGCCGTTCTGCGGCGGCCTGTTCAAGCATCTTTGTTCGCTCATCCTCGCTCAGGGAGGTGGCCTCATAAATGGCCATTTCGCGCTCCTCAACAATCCGGAGCCGGTCTGCCGTTGCCTGGCGTTCCATCTCCAGGGCGTAGGCCTGAGATTGCTCCATGGTGACCTTTCCCTCGGCTGCAGCCTCCAGAACAAACATTTTTTGATGCTCATAGAAAGCCTCGGTGGCCTTCAGGCGGTCATCATAGGTTTGCAGGTCCTGTTGAAAAATCAGCTGCTCAATCTCGCGCTCGGCGGCGGCAATGCTTGCCTCGGCCTCGGCTTCCTTGGCGGTGATTTCGTCCAGGGTCTTTGTATGGGTCGCGTCCGTTTCGGCCCTCATCTGAGCCATGGCGTCCTGAATCTCCAGGGCATAGCGGATTTGTTCGCGGGCCTTTGCGATACTTTTATCAATGTTTGAGGCATCATTATTGCCCTCGATGGTGGCGACGTTCTTTTTATGCTCCGTTTCCAGGGGCTTTGTATATTTGGCCAGAGAGTCCTCGCCATAAGTCCCCGGGGTTTTCGCCCCCTTCTTATTTTTATCGCCTGGCAGAGTCACGGGGTTGGCCTTGGGCGGTTCCGATTCTTCGGGTGTGGCCAGCTCGCCGGACTCCATGCGCTTCTTCATCTTTTCGCGGTAGGCTTCTGTGGCGGCTTTTTTCTCCTCATAGTTTTTCTGAGCTTCGGCGGCGGCATTATCGGCCTCAATCATTTTGTTGTTTCTGAAATTCGCACCGTTTCGATTGGCCCGTTGCGCGGCTCCGGAGAGATTCTTCTGCTCGCTCCGGCGTACATTTTCGGCGTTTTCCTTTGCATCATCGGCGGCGTCAAGAGCCGCTTCCTCCTCGGCGGCTAATTTTTCCAATTTGTCCTGATGGGCTTTAAGGCGCAACTCCTTCTCGAGAGAATCCAGATATTTATCCAGGGCTTCTCGGCTTGCGTCATACTTTCCGGTTGTTTCATCAATTGAAGCATTATAACCGGGAATGATACGGTTAAGCTCGTCAATTGCCTTGCGGCGACGCTCCAGACTGAGGTTTTCATTTTCGGCTACCATTATCAGCGCCTCAATCTTGCCGCGCTGCTCGCCATACTGGCGCGATGCTTCGCGGCTTGCCTCGGTCCAGGCATCGGTGGTGGTTTTGGCGCCATCTGATGCGGAATTGTAGCCGATAATTGCGGCGGTCAGTGTGGCAATCAGGCCGACAACTAACATTATGGGGTTGGCCATCAGGGCGGCATTCCATGCGCGGGTAGCCACGGCGGCCAAGCCATCGGCCTTGGCTGACGCCATCATGGCCGTAATCTTAGCCCCGACAGCCTTGATGGCGTTGTAAATGTCAGTGACGAAGGAGCGGGTGGCCTGTGAGGCTAAAAGCGCGGCAACTTTATAGGCCACAAACGCCGTCACCGCGCCATTGAGGGCGGCACGCCCAAGGGCGGTTTTAGTCACCAGGTCAGAAACGAATTTTAAGAAGGAGCCAACCCCGCCCAGAACATAGAGCACGGCGGCGCCTACGCCTTTCAGTACCACGCCAAATCCGGAGAAGGCATCTATCCAGTCGCCAACAGCGTTAACCAGGTTAGTGGCCCACTGAAATAGAGTGCTGAGCACGGTGCGGAAGTCAAAGAATTTCAGCACCAGGCCCTCCACGGCTGACTCGAGCCCGGCGGCAGAGCCGGCGGCGTTATCGCCCATGGTTGTGGCCATCTGCTTAAAATCTTCGGTGCAGTCCGTGATAGAGTCGCGCAGGGCTCCGATATTGTCAGCTTCTGAGAGGAAGGTGGAGAACGCGGCCACTGACCTTTTATCGGTCAGCTCCAGGGCCGTGTTAAGGTCTACTCCGGCGGCGTTAAGATTCTTCAGGCCCTTGACCATATCATCCAAGTTCTTGACCGGACCGCCCAAGGCCTTAGCCAGGTCGCCGTTAGAGTCGGCCAGACTCAGCAGGATGTTACGAGTGGCCGTTGCGGCGCTTGAGGCATCAAAGCCGGCATTTGAGAGCTGACCGAGTAGGGCGGTGGTCTCCTCTACCGTAAAGCCGAAGGAGGCGGCCACGGGGCCAACAGTGGAGAGCGACGCCTGGAGCTTCTGGAAGTCCAAGGCGCTTGAGGTGGTGGCCACGGCAAAAGTGGCCATGACTGACTCGGCCTCGCTCGTGTCCTTACCAAACATGCGCATAGCCGCGCCGGCAAAGGCCGCAGCACTCCCCAGGTCAGTATCAACGGCCTTGGCGAATCTCAGAGTGGCGGGTGTGAGCTTCTCGATGTCGTCAGCAACAAAGCCCAATTTTGCCAGTTCCGTCTGCAGTTGGGTGACGTCAGAGGCCGTGGCCGTGGTCGTGCGGCCCAAGAGTTTGGCCTGCTCCGTCAGGGATGAGATTCCCTGGATATTGGTTCCGAGGACTGCCGCGAGCTTCGAGTTGGCCTTCTCGAAGTTCATGATGGTCCCTATGAAGTCCCTGAACGCGCCGGTGACTTTGGTCACCAGGGTCACTCCGATGGCCAGCAGAGCGCCCTCCGCAATTTTGGCGATGGAGGGCAGCTGCTTCAGTTTATCCAGAAAAGAGGTTGACGGGGCCGTTGCATCCTTCAGGGCCTTTTCATGAGCTTTTATTTGCTCGTTTAGCTCCTTCCATTTTTCAGGGTAGAGGGATTTTGAGACGCGGTCCTGTTGCGCCTTGAGCTGCTTGAGTTCCTTGCGGAGCTCTGAGGCGCTTTTGCGCGACAAATCAACCGATGACTCCTGCTTTTTGATTTCCCGGTTATTCTTTTCAATCTCGCGGGTATTGGCCGCAATAGCTTCGTTGAGGCGCTTGAACTCTGCGGAGTGGTCGCCCTCCTGTTTGGTCAGGGCGGTAATTTCCCGGCGATACTCCTTATTTTGTTCCTTGAGAGCCTGAGTCGCTCGGGTCAGTCGGTGAATCTCCTCCTGGGCCTTGGTGGCTCTGAGGTCTAATTCAACCGATATTTTATCGTTATTCAGTTTAGCCATAAATTAAGTGGGTAACTTTGTTTTTCGGCAAAGTTACCCACTTAATTATGCGGGGAGAAGGACATTAAAATCTGCTGCAAATTTTCGCAAAACTTTCCAATTTGGCAACTATTGGAATAAAATTGGAATAATTTAGCGTAAATCTACTTAGAGCTGTCAGCAGAAGGAGGGCGGGTCGAAGCGGTCGCCATCAGGATAGGCCAGGGTGCTGATATACGCATGAAGGCCAACCAGTGAGGTCAGATAGTCCTGCGTAGACATAAGGTTGTAGGGGTCGGGGTCTTCGGTTTCAATCTCCAGGATGAGGCGATGAATCAGGCCCTCAATCATCCGCAGGAAGTGTTCGCCCTGGTCATTTCTGATTTGCAGGTCGAGCAGGCACTTTTTCACGGCGTCGTTAATCTTTGGTTCCTTGGGAATCATTGGTCACCTCCTTTCCGGATTGCGCGGGCGATGAAGGGGAGGATGAGGAGCATGGCGCCGGCATAGGCCATTTCACCGCCGAAGACGTAAATGGCCAGCAGGGCAATTGCGAAGAGCAGCACGCCAAACATTCCCAGACAGAAGTCGGCAAAAGAGCCCAGGGCGGGGGTTGAGGACTTGGCGCGTGAAGTTGCGCCGGCAACGGTGACGGATTTGCGGCTCCGTGAGGCCGTCAGGTTAATTGCTTTCATTGAAGTCATTTGATGAAAGTTAAACAATATGTGAATAATCTCGTGAGAAAACAGAAAATCGGCTCCGCTTTCCCGTTGACTTCCACTCATCGCGAGCAGTGGGCGCATTAACGCTCCACACGGGGGTCGGAACCGAATATGATTCAGAAGGGGCAAAATTTTTGCCCGCAGAGTTTGCGAGCATCTCGGCCCGCGATGTTTGGAAGTCACTGCAAAGGTAAGCAAATTTTTTGAATCTGCAAACATTTTGCATCATTTTTGTCGCGGGCACGGCAAAAGAGCCCAGGGCGGGGTTTGAGGACTTGGCGCGAGTGGCAGCGCCCGGAAGGGTGACGGACTTGCGGCTCCGTGAGGCCGTTGAGATTAATGCTTTCATTTGCATCAGTGATTTATCCAAGGCAGACAAAAAAAACGGCTGCCGTTCCGTTGGATAAATCACTGATGCTGTCTCGTCGCCGAGGGCAAAAAGATTCGGAAGGCAGCCGCAATGGCTGAATATGTCACGGGCATAAAAAAAGCCCGCAAGTGTATTGTCGAGCATTAACCGCGCCCGGCGGGACAGACATCTGTCAGTGATTTATCCGCTGCAAAGTTACGGCGAAAATCTGAAATATGCAACTTTTAGCGCAAAAAAATTCCCCGGCGACCGGAAGCGGCCACCGGAGAAGTGCCGGGATATACAGGAGTTATGACAGACGAAGAATTTTTAACACTCCTGTAAATCGTCAGCAAGGTCTTGCAATTCAATTGCTATCGTATGGAGAGCGTTGCTAAGCGTTTTAAGTTCCTCCGGAGTAAATTCACAGGGTTTCCCATTCTTCATGTGATTATTTATTTTTTGGCTGAACCAACTGCCGGACTTGTTAAAAAAACGCTCTGCGATATAAGTCCCGTTAAGAACTCGCAAAATATCTTCCCGCTCCATAAAGCGGATTTTGGATAAAATAGGGTTGTTTGTTTTCGATTCCATAGTCGTATAGTATGTTATTTTGATAAGCCCCCCGCTGAGGGGGGCTCTCGTTTTAGATTTTCATCAGTCTTGTCAACTGATAACGGATTTCGGCTTTCAGCCACTTCCGTCGTCCTCGGTCTGTGATAAGTCGGAGGCTTTTTAACATTCCGACCAAATCATCAACCTCTTTTGTAAATTCTTCGTCTGTCATTACTTTAGAAGGTTTTAAGTTAAAAAATCTGTTAATGTTCTCGTTTGTCTTTCGACACTGCAAAGTTAGTAAATATTTCTTTACTATGCAAATTTTTCAGCAATTATTTTGCAAGTTTTAGCGTAAAAAAATTCCCCGGGCTGTTGAATCAGCTCCGGGGAAAGGTTGGCCGCCTCTTTTGGGTTGAAGTGCTAAATCAAACGAGGCTCAAGGCAGCCAATTCGGTACCGAGGCGATGAATCCCCACCTCAATTTTTTACCATTCTTCTTCAGCCTCAGCATTAAAATTGTCAAGGCCTTTGAGAGTTTCGACAAGAGAGTCAAATTCAGACTTTGACTTTTCTTTTATATCTTTCCAAATTTTAGTGTGTGCTGCTTTATTTAATCCACCTTTTCCGCACTTTTCTGCAGTGGTTATCGTTCCGAGGCTGCAATCTTTGGCGTTTCCGGGTTTATTCTCATGATTTATCCCGGACATCTCAACACGAAAGCGGCCATCTTTCGCCTGGAGTTTGAGCATATAATTCACAGCCCCTTCATATGCGGAATAAATACCGCCTTTTTTATAGGGGAATAGGGCCTTTAAAATAATTGTTCCGGTTGCCGCGTCTTCCATCTGAGTCACGGCCTTACCATTGACGTAATAGGTTGCCACCCACTCGCGCAAGCCGCCGTATATTTCGGACTGGTTCTTGCCTTCAACGTTGATGACTTCCGCATAAGTTAGCGGCTTGTCTTGAGCGCTGACAGTCAGAACAGACAGGATCAGCACCATAAAAAACAGTAATTTTTTCATTGTGTAAGGGATTTTGTTAATAATTTCAGCGCAAAGATACGGCAAAAATACTCAGATATGCAAGTTTTAGCGCAAAAAATTGCGGCCACTCTTATTAAAGTAGCCGTAAAGCACATTTAATAATAAAAGTAACCCTCACGGGCGAATATCTTAGAACATTGCCCCCGGCTATTGTACGGCCAGGATTTGGCGGCCAATGGTGTGAAGGCCTTCGATGATACGTTGACGCTGTGCGGGGCGTGGCCGTTTTAGCATATTGGCGTAGTGGCTGAGTTGCTTCTGATTGATACCGGTTACACGACTGATGGCGGCCATGGTGGTATAGCGTTCAGCCTCGCGCAGCATGGCAGCCGTGTCCAGCTCATAATCAATTCCGTAATTCCCCGCGGCAATCCAATCCGGGAGAATATCCCCGTCAGCGAGGCAACCTTCAATGTGCCAGCGGAGGGATTCTTCAAAATCTTTCTTCAGTTTGTCGAGGTTCTTGGCCGTTGCAACAACGACACCGCCGATATTCTCGGACACTCCGCAACAAAAGTTATTGCCGTCCCATCCGACGTGTACTTTTAACTGTCTTTCTTCCATATAGTTACTTAATTAAAGGGAAATAAATTTCGGTTATTTCCATCCCGCCTGTTTCCAGATGCTATTTAATAAAAACTGATCAAGTGTTTCGCTTAGTTTTCCTCTTACAGTTACTTTGCCGGCTTTTACCGGATGCTTAAAATGCCTGTGATCGCCTTTGGTGGTGAACAGGAACCAACCGTCAGCCTCAAGCAGCTCAATGACCTCTCTGACCTTATAACGTTTCACTCTGATTGTTTGTTATCATTTGTTTGCGCAAAGGTAGTAATTTTTCTATTGTTATCCAAATTTTTCAGTAACTTTTTTCAAAAAAAATCCCCGGGGAGCTTCACAGCCACCCGAGGAGCATGAATTGGTTCAATGTTACACTTTTGAAAAAATTTACAAAAAATGAGAGAATTGTACCTATTAATTGAAATGTCAAATAGATGCTATTATAATACACGATCACCAAATTAAGTCTGATTAAGATGAGAGCCGCCACGGGGGCGGCTCCCGGCCGAGTCTGACCTCTGTCATGTCCGGCTATATTTCATTATCATGTTTAAAACCGGCACAAAATTACAATAATTTTGCATACTGTGCAAGCTTTTCGGCGATAATCTATAATTTTATTATCTACTCATCGAGGTCGTCAAGTTTTCGCGCTCTGACATCATGCCAGGCCTCACGGAGCAGGGCAAAGACGGTGAAGACGATGCACCAGACGAACTCCACCCCCAGAGCGCCGGCAATGGCCAGCTCAGTGGGGACGGACTTGAAGCGATACCAGTAGACGAAGGCGATGACGCCCGGGAAGATGACGAAGCAGAAGGCCATCAGGCCACGGAGCACGAAGAGCAGGTCTTTAAAGAAGATTTTAAGATTTTCCATAATTTTACACGGATTTACATGAATTTTTACACGGGGTTTATTGATAACTTTGGCGAATGTCGGACGCCGTTGACTCTCGAAGCCATGCGGCCAGGTCAAATTTAAGGTCGACAAACGTCTGTTTATAGAGGATGCCCCAAATCGGGCGGTTATAGATTTTATTATTCCCGAAGCGTTTCATATCGAGGAACCGGATATAATAAGGATAAGACAGGAAGGCCTCAATCCCGGAAGTTCCGGCATTGATTGAAGCGGGAGCCGCCTGAAGGGCCGCCATCAGGGCGCCGGAGCGGCTCCTTGGTTTTCCGTTATCAGCTCGCACGGCCTTACGGCCATAGATACGGGAGGCGGCAATTCCCTCTTGCGTTTTATAGATTTTCGGGAAATGGCGCTTTAAATATTCCGCGACGAATTGCGGAAGGTTTTCAGGAGTGGCCATGGCGGGGTTATCCGATTAACGAGAAGGTGAGTGACCATCCGGCAAAAGAGCCATAAAGTTCCGTTTCCGGAGCGGTCTCAACGGAGGAGACATCAAGGCGCATCCGGCTGCATGGAGCGCCATACTCCGCCAGGAGCGCCCGTTTCAGGGCCTCCACCTGAGGCAGGACATCGGCCAGAACATCCCAGGAGGTGACGCGCTGCGGGCTATACTTGCGCATAAGGAACACGACGTAATCACATTTTTCCCGGTAAGCGTCCGTATTTCGGGAGGTTGACACAGCCATCGGGGGCAACATGAACAGCGTCAAAGAATCAGCCGGCAGAGACTGGATCTTCTTCCCCATGTCGCGGTCAATCGTCACCGGAAGCACCGTGGCGGCTCCCTCAAGAGCATCGGCCACGGCTCGGCGCCAGAACTCGGCATAATCTTTCAGGTCAATCATATTGCGGCACTGTTAAAATAATGGTTTGCCTCATCGGTTCTGCGGGCCACGAGTCCCGGCAGCTGCTTCATGACGCCCTTGACCTTGGCGTTAGAATATTTCAAGAACTCGGCGCGGATGGCCGGGTCATTCGGATTGGCCTTGACGCGGCGCACCAGGCTCGGGGCCTTGCGGTCAAGCGCCCCGATATTCCATGAGAGCGAAACCAGGGCATCAAACTGGTTCTGAGTTAACGCCGTATCGGCAAATAATGAGCTCACGGACTTTTCAAACCGCTCAATGTCGCGGGCAAAGATTTCATCGGCCTCGGCCTCAGTGATGATTTGTCCCTCTTTGACGTCGGCCCCGGTATGGCCGTAACCGATGGTGAGCACGTTGGCCGCACATCGATAGGCCTTCAGGCAGCGACCCTCCCAGTGCTTAATGCGTTGGCGGATTTTCTCGGAAGTTTTCATTTTTTTCTTGAGATAAAAAAGTTATTTACTTGAGCCGTTTTTGCGGCTTTCATTCAAATATTCAAATTTACACTTGTAGAGATAGAGCAGCACATCCCAGAACGGGGTCTGCTCCACCTCTGCCACCTTACCGAACAATCCGGCTGCGGCCACTTCAAAAGTGACGCCGCTCCAGCCCGTTTTGTCATCAGGCTTGCCGGGGCCGGAACTTTTAAAGATTATGCGGAAATCAATTTTTTTGCCGTTGAACTCAATCGGCCCGGACATGATGGCGGACCACACAGCCCCGAACATTGCCGGCGCATGAAGTAAGAGCAACTCCGGCACCTCATTGTCGTCCGGAATATGGTAAAGAATCCGGGCAATGCGGGAATAAACTACAAAGGCGCCATGATGGTCATCGGCAGGAATCTCCTCCAGCAGAGTCAGGCACTCAACGAACTCGCCGAAGCTCACGCCATCGAGCAAGTCTCCCGGGCCTTTATAGCCCTCGCACTCGGGCATCAGATTGCAGACGGGCTGCCATTTCAGGACCTCCCCGGACGGAGTCATCCGGAAGAAACCATCGAGAGAGCTGAGCCGGGCATCAATTTCGGCCAGCACTTCATCCTTTAGAATCCGTAACGGGGCCGACACTCCGGCAAGCAATGCAAACAGGGCGCGGCGCACCTCAAGCGGCGGGAACTCTGACGCCTGAAGCATCAGCACGGACGTCAGCAGCTCGCGATACTGCTGCGGGGTCATTTCATCCACTGAGCCGGGGAATTCCAGTTCGCGCCCACGGAATATCACCTTGACCATACTCAAAACGTCATCCCTTTAGAGTGAGCAATCGGGCCGGGGGTGTAAGATCCGGAAGCCTCGGGGGTCTCATCCTCGGCGGCAACCATCATCTGCAGGCGGCTCAAGAGGCGCGCGGCATCATTACCCAGAGAGGCGGCCACGGACTGGCGGGCGCTCTGTTCGGCGCGGAGCTTGGAATTTACCGGCTGCGACTGCTGCACCTGCACCACACCCTCCGGAATCACCTGCACGGGCAGACGCTCAACGGCCTTCTTCATCGTCAAGAGCGCCACGGCGCGCGCTGCTGTCTCCCTCATGGCGGGGCGTGGAGTGGGGTAGTTTAAACATTCAACCATGCGCTCGCGCCCGATTATCGGCTCAACCTCACACTCCTGGACCTCACGAATGAGAGGCAACAGGGTAACATAAAGGCGGCTTGACCCGATGAAATAAAACTCATCAAACTGCTCACGGCTGCGCAACAAAAGGTTCTCCCGTTGGGCATACTTGGCCGACAATAGCCAGAACGGCAACTCGCCGGCTGTCATCGTATCGATAAGGGCATCAACGGCCTCGTAAGCCATCCGCAAGATATTGGCCTCGTCCTTATACTCCTGGAGAGCGGTCAGGCCCTTCTCGTTCTCACCAAGGCGGCGACTGCGCCCGCCTTCATCATGCTGAGCGTCAAGGGTGGGGATAACTCTCAACCAGGTGAACAGGGCTACGGCCTGCTGAAGATAAGCCAGGGCGGCATCCATGTCGTCCGGACTCTCATCCGACTCAAGCTCCGGGCCGTCTATATAATACTGAGAGAGCTTCAGCACGGGGGTCGGACCGATAATGGCGACAACGTCACGCACTCCCAGCGGCAGAATCGGCTCCCACTTGCTGAAGTCAATCCCGTTAGCAATCAGCCCGATGGCCCGGACTATTTCGGCGGCTCCGTTGCCGTCACGGTTAAATAACTGCATTGTTTTCATCACGTTTTAATTTATAAGGTTTCCAGTCGTCAAAATCGCGGTTAAACGCTTGGATCTTGTCAAAAATCTCCTCTTTATAGAATCGGGCAAGGGCGGAATCGATGGTGACCACGGCACACTCTGAGCGCGGGTTGGTGTTGATATTCGCCGACATTTCCACGGCAAAATCAAACCTTTCACCGAATCCGGCGATGACCTTGGAATGGTTTCGAAAGATGGCCACTCTACCCCCCCCATAACGCGCACTAAATCAGATAATTGCAAATAAATATCAGCATAAGAGCCCTGAAAGAGCTCGCCGACGTAAAAATCAGCTCGCCCAAGGTCGCCCCGCTCCATCCATTTTTTAATCTCCTCGACATCCGTTCGCGCCATTGACCAGGTTGACAGCATAGCATACTCAACCCGCTGCTGCTTGATGATGGCCCGCAAATAGGTCAGGGCGTCAACGTCGCCAAACGAGAAGCAATGATAAGCC
Organism: bacterium; assembly: GCA_014803505.1. Classification (GTDB taxonomy): domain Bacteria; phylum Cyanobacteriota; class Vampirovibrionia; order Gastranaerophilales; family Gastranaerophilaceae; genus Zag111. The sequence continues at coordinate 19,286 of JAAVBM010000017.1, forward strand.
GCGCCCGGCTCAAAATGCCAGGGCAACGACTCCTCAAGGTGAAGCTCCGATTTTATCCGGCGCGTAAAGTTGAGAGTTCTGGTCTTGAAGCACTCAACATGGCGGTCCTTATTCGGGTCATCCGGGCGCTCCTTATCGTCGGCCTTCTTCTCTTCAGATTGTTGAGCGACGAACAAATTACGCATTAGCCTTCACGCGGTTTTCGGGGTTAACGTTCTTTTCGGCCTCCACAACTGACCGATACAGGCCAATTTTCACATCCGTGCCCGGGAAATTGGCATCGATAAACTGCTGAAAGGGCTTGCAGAGCACCATGTCAGGAATCGTGGTCTCCGTGGCATTATAGACCTTTAACGCATAGAGCTTCTCGGAGCCGGAGCCGAGTTTGGTGTCAAGAATCAAATTTGAGAGCGACGGGTCGAGGCCGAACCCGGAAGTTGCGGCGGCCTCCGCTTTTTTGCAAATGGCCACTTGCGCCTCAATGTATTCCTTCACCTTGTTATCGATTGGCGTAATCTTCCAGCCCTCAAATGCACGCGCCTCAGCGTTCCAGAATTGCGACGTATGCAAGAACTTGCCGGCGTTGCCCTTTCCTGACATCTGCGATGCAAACACCTCCATGGCCTCATCCTTGAACTTCTCCAGGAGGTCCTCTGTGTAAGGCGTTCCGGACAGTTGGCACTGCTCTTTCATGTGCTGCTCCTGCTTTTCCCAGTAAGATGCGGGGCTTTCGATATGTTTTGAGATGGCCGAAGCGTTTTCGTTATAGGTAGAGAGGAGCGGGGCAAGAGTTCCGGCCAGTTCCAACCATCCGAAAGCGCCCAGGAAGCGCGGGAAGCTATAGAAATCATGATTATAGCTGTAAATACTGAAGTAGGCCACAGAGACGGTATGCTTGAACGGGTCGGCAGGATTGAAAATCGGATAGATCTGATTGTTCTGCACTGAGGCCAGAGGCCAGTCGGCCACCATTACATGAGTAGGAGGCACTCCCTCACCATTCCAGATAAAGCGGACTTTCCCGGCGGGGATATGCTCAACGCGGGCAATCTTTCCGGGTGCTCCTATGCGTGAGCCTCGGGCGCGGGTAAACTTAACCCAGAATCCCTCAAGGTGACAGAGGTCCACCAGGCATCGGTGCATCTGAGTGAGATAATCCGTATTTCTGAGCGCTTCGGAGATCTTCTCATCGACAATCCATGCGCGATAAAAGCGATTTCCGTCCTCCTCAACGGCGTCGCGATAGAGCCGCGGGCCTTCGCCCCATTGCAGGCCTACCTTCTTGCCCATAATACCCTCGCCGGCATAGAACTTCTCCAGGAGCTCACAAACTTGCCCGGGCATATTATTATCGGGCCCGTATGGTATAATCTTCTCGCCCAGTACGGTCATATATTTATAGCCTAATGAGCCCGAAGCGCCGCCATAAGCATATGAGGCCGGGGTCCATCCTCGGCCATTACGGGCATTTATGCTGAATGAATAGAGGCCGCGCGCGCCATCTTCCACAAAACCGAAGTTCCCACTTCTTTTAACCATAATTCAAGTAAATTTTTAATATCAATTCAATACTGTACGCGCCCCGTTGAACTCAACAATCAGAGGTTGCCAGCAGACGCGAGCCCGGCCCGTCTCAACGTCTACGAAATAGAGTTTGTGGCTTGAGTTGGCCACATTCTCATCGTTAGCCTTCGGGCGAACCTTGGCCGCGTTGACGGTCACCAGGTCGCCTCCTCGTTCGGTCTGGCGGTTCCACTTCCGGAATTTGAAAGCAAACGTATCGCCGCGGGCGCTGATTTCCTTCATCCGGGAAATGGCCTCATAAAGATCTATTTTTCTCGCATTCCCCATAACCCGACAAATGACAAAAATAATCCGACTATTCCGATGCCCACAAGGAGTCGATGCCAGGGGGACTCGCGTTTGTGTTCGGTCTCAACAATCTGAGTGTCGGTCACTGTCTGCTGAACCTCTGACGCTGAACTCTCGGCGGTCTCGTTACTCTCTGAGGCTTGCTGATGGTGCTCGCGCCGGGTCATTGTGGCCGAATCGGTCAGACGTCTCCGCCAGTTGATGGCCACGGGGAGGCCTGCGGAGTCTCGCTCAATGGTTACGCGCCCGCTGTCAAGCCTTTCGGCATTGCAGGCAGAGGAGGCCTCAGCATTGGAGTCCTCCAGAGTCTGAGCCGTACCGGTAACGGTCTGAGTGGCCTCGAGCGCTGCTGTCTCGATTTGGACTGTGTGCTCAGTCTTCCGCGATGAGGCACACCCCACCATGAGAGCTGCTAATATTATCAGGCTTCCGGTTCTGCGCATTTTTCCTCCTGATTAATATTTAAGCCGGTTAAAATACGGCCTACCTCATTTTTAAAGTGGACCAGCTCTGACTGGTATTTCATTGAAATACCCAGCAGAGAAGCGACGAAGACGCAAATCATGCCGAATGAGTAAATAACGGAACTGTGGATTTCACCTTTTGGCTCTATCATCATACCCATAAAGAGCAGCGCAATGCCGGCCGACATTGAGACTATTGCAAGAAGAAGCATGATAACGTCCTTAACTGAGAGCTTATCGAACTCCTGTTTCAAATGTTTCATCGTTTTAGCTTTTTTTAATTTGTATAGTGCAAATTTCGGAATCTACACGCGCGCGATGAAGGACAAAGTAAAAGGAAGCCGGGCGCCATCCGGTGTCCGGCTACAATTCCTCCAAAAAAAAGACATTCAGCAGTATGATAGAAAATAAGAAGCTCGTATCAAGGGGGACCCGGAATCTCGGCAAGGGCCGAAATATATGCGCGGATATTATCAATAATCTCGCAATTAAGTTTGAGCTCATACATGGACATACCCAGCACGCCCGAATTATATGCCAAAGTCTCGCTGAGATTGAGCAAAAAATTACTGAAGATGTCAGCGGGTGAAGTCGGTCCCTGCAAATTTGCCAGGGCTAATGCGGCGGAGTCGGTAACGGTAACGGTTTTCATTGGGTTGACATGGGGGCTGATGTGGTCAAAATTCAATGCAAAGATAACAAATATTTTTCATTTACCTGCAGTAATATTGTAGAATATCTATAGAAAAGCTATTATTTTATTGTATTTTTCGCGGTAAAAATACCTTTTTGCGTAAAAATCGGACCAAATTTTGCGAAAAGAATCACTAAACTAAAGAAAATCAGCCAAAAAGCGCCCGAAATTTGCGAAAACTAAAAAAACGACACACACCGAAGCCCGACCCGCTCAGAACGGTGAGGGTACTTACCACCCCCTCCAAAGTGTGAAATATGAGGATCGAGGCCGGAATCGGTCCCTCAGATACAGAGAGCCCCGCCCGAAAATCAATTCGGACGGGGCTGCATGGGTCATCAACTGGTAAGGAGTTATTTCTTGGCGTGGCGCTCAAGGAAGGAGGCAATCGCCCCGGAAGCAACAAGAGCGGAAGAGCCGGCCCGTGCCGCCACAGCATCGCGCCAGTGGCGCCTCATCATCAGATATTTGAACGCATCGGAGAGGTTGGTGGAAAGTCGCGGCAACTTGCGCAATGGTAATTTTTCGGAGCGCTTATCCTTTGCAACTGATTTCACGTCGCCCCTATATTTAACCAGGGCGCGCGCCAGCTCAATCGAGCTCACCAGTTCCGGGCAGTTCTTAGAGTCAATCAGGAGCGCCGGAAGTTTGGCGTTTTGCCCGCTCATCAGCTCAATCATGAAGTCATACTCGGCATTTTGCCCAATATCGCCCTGCTTGCGCGACATAAGATTGACCGTCCACCCGGTTCTCGAGCCGGAGGCATCGCGTTCAACGGCATCGCGCATCTTACCGGCCAGGTCCTCGCCCTGGCTTTGGTAACTATTGCCGGAGCGGTCATAGTAGAGGTTAAGCACCTTGCATCGATGTCCGGCAAAGAAGCGCAAGAACTCATCGGCCAGATTGCGGATATATCCCGGCGGCAGTTCGTAGAAGTTTTTATGCACACGGTAACGAGAGCCCTCCTCCTGACCGATAACCAGCGAGAGCATATTGCCGAAGTCCATACCGCCATCCAGCGGGCGGGTAGGGTCAAGATATTGAAGCTCGGAAGAAACATAAGCGGCAACCCCAGAGAGGCATCCGTCCATGTACTTATTCGATTCGTCAAAGTTAACATAAAAGCGGGCGTCGCGGCGCACAGTGGGACGCATACCCAGAACCGACTTATAAAACTCGTGGCGCTCCAGGGCACCGTTATAGAGGCGCTTGGCATAGTCAACCGTTAGAATATCGATATTTACAAAACTTGAGAGGTTTGCAAAAAACGTTTGGCCCTTTCGGAGCTTTAAGAGGCCCTCCTCGTAAAACTCAATTTTGCGGCGTAACCGTTCAATCTTAGCCTCGTCGGGCTTGTCAGTTCCGGAGAGTTTCACCATCTTCAGGCGCAACCGGTTCAACTCTCCCGCCGCCTGCAATATCTTGACAATTCTTTCCGGGTCCATCTCGGAAGCATAGCGAAAAAACCAGTCAAACTCGCCCTCTGTAACATCGGGCATATCGGTCGTAATCGTAACGCCGCCATATAAGTGACATCGCCCGTAAGTTATAGCATCGCCGCGGAGAATAGGCATAACGCGCGCCGCTTTGCTGTCTGAGGCGTATTTTGCCTCATCATAGAGCAAATGCGCCACGGACTTACCGGCCAGGAGCGACGGATTATCCAAAGAGCCCAGGAATATAACCGTACCATTCCAAAAGCTATAAACATGGCGGTAATCATCGACAATCACGGAGCAGCGCCTGCGCCATTCTTCCGGAGGGCGTTTCCCCTTAACATAATGCACACCCTCAATCAATCCGGCCAGTTTCCAACCGTTTTGCACGGCGGGCATGATATTATCAACGAGATTGGCATAAGTATTGGCCACAATAGCGATGGGCGCGCCGGGCATGAGCCTGACGCACCTCTCTGACCGATGGGCGAGTATTACGGTACTCTTGGCCACACCGCGCCCGCCAACGAGCACAAAATTTGTCGCATCAATCCAGTCGCAAAGAATCAGGGCATATGAAGCAAAGCGGGCCTCGGCGTTCAAATCATTCTTCTTCATCTGAAAAATCTTTTATGTCTTCAGCCATACGGTCAAGAATACTCCGGCGCAATATTCCGGCGTCTTCCTTCACGCGGCGCCTTGATACCTCCGGAATATCGGGCAACGAGTTAATAAACGCCTCGAGCTCGCGGCGGTCAGCCTTGGGCGCACCCATTGCTGCGGGGTCAGTATCATAAACAACCACAGGAGCAGCATCAAGCAGCTCACGCGGAATTTCAGAGCTCTTGATGTCATAACACCCGCGCAACTTTGCCGCCTCCACAAAATAACTCTTAGCCTCCTTGAGGCGCCCGGTGGTGACGGCCAGAGTCGCTAATTTGTCAAGACGCTCGGCGTAAAGATTAGCCCAGGCGCGCGGGGCAACTTCATCAGAGGCATAGAAGAAGTTCAACGTGTCAGAGTAAACCTTTCGGGCCATCCAGTCGCTCAGCCCGTAAAGGTCTGATTTAAGCACCTTGATTATTCCGGCCTTGGTTACTACCTTATCTCCTCCGGGCAGAGTCATGCGGGCAATCCATCCGCGCGTCATCTCCATCAGGTCGTAATAATTCCGTTCGTCCGGCTTGAGGCTGTCAACGTCACCGGTCTTTAATATCCGGGAAATCTGCGCCTGGTCAATCTCGTCAAAGTTTATTCTGGTGATTTTACGGAGAGAACTCATCGTCGTCAATGTTTGCTAATAGTTCATTATATTTGTTTTCGGCCTGAAGATCCTGCAAGAGCTTAATGGCGTCAATATTCCCGGCTGCGGCCTGTTCCTGAAGTTTAATCTGAGGGATAGCGCGCCCCGTGGCCTTTCCGCTGACCAGCAGGCGGGCAATCTTCTCGCCCGGAATCTTCGCCAGCAGACAAAACGCCCGGGCGGCATCGGGCTCGAGCTCCAGAGCAATGGCAATCTCGCGGGGCGACATTCCCACTGCGGCCAATTGCATGACCTCCTGCTCCTGTTCTGCCGTCAGCTCAACAGCCGGAGGCAACATTTCCCGATTATCCATTCCCCAAACTTTGAATAATTTTTAACTCTCTATCAGATAAAGCGGCTCGTTCCGCGGCGGCTCGTTCCGCGGCGGCTCGTTCCGCGGCGGCTCGTTCCGCGGCGGCTCGTTCACTGAGTAGGAATCCGCCGCCAAAGATTGCACCCTTATAGTTGTCCAGCTTCCTAACATGGGCACAATCAGAGGCGCCAATTTCAAGCGATACACCCCTGAAGGCTAATCGCCGCAAAGTTGCAGAGCTGACCATGTGAATCGGATGCTCTATTTTACGTTGTGCTTTCGGTTCTTTTTTCTGAGCTGCGGCCACTTGTTTGGATAATTCGCCGGCTACAATTATTTTAGGGTCTCCCCCTAACATGTTAGTGACAAACCCGGTCGGGACTTCTGCGCCGTTCTCGTAGACAATAGGCGTGCCGATTATAATATATGTAGTATCAACCAATTCATTGGCGCTATTCATCATAGTCAGGCCCGGAGCAAAAAGAAAATATTTAATCCCCCGTTTATTATAAAAGCGACGAATCTTTGCCAACATGGAAAATGGCGGATTATCAATCACCACAGAGCCGGGCGGATAATCAAATGTTTCGTAATCACCTCCCGGCCAAAAAGGGCGCACGACTTCCACCCCGTCCAGAGGTATAATCCGCTCGTTAACCCAGTCACGCACCAGCTGATAAATATGCGGCGGAGTGTAGCAGTCATCGGTCGTTTTCTTGGGCTTGAACTTATCAACGAATCCGTCGTAATCCTCAAAACGTTCCTTGCGAGTCTGTTTCATAAAGTTGAATTTTCTCGGTTAATGAATCAATTTGTTTGCGGACTTGGGCCATTTGCCAGCCAAACTCGGCGCGGTCACACGCGCTACATGAAGAGCGGGCCAGCATCCTCATAAACCCGTCCCAGCGGGCGCGGGCGGCCTCCAGTTCCTCAGTTACTTTTTTTTTTCTACGCTCAAGTTCTGCTTTAAGCTCTTCTTTTCGGGCGCTCCAGTAAGCCAGGGAGGCCTCGGCCCGTTCATTCTTTTTCTTTTTGCCTTTTGCGGCGGCCACTTTTGCCTTCTGTTTTGACTCCTGAACCTGAGCGCTGCGCAAACGGCCCATAAGGTCAACGTCGCTCATGGCGGTCAAGTCCTCGGCCTCGTCAACCTCATTTTTATGGAAAATCGGATGATTTCCCAAAATTTGGCCGTGTTCCTTGTAATAATTCAACTCGTCCCAGATTGCATGGTTCTGCAAATAGTTCTCCACAATTGTCTTACACTCTGCAGCTACTTGCGACATTTCGGCCGAATCTCCGGCCTGCTGAAGTGCTGCATGAGCTTCCTTGTATTTAGCCAATGCCGTGAACATATCGGCCACCAGGATTTTTAATTCATCCGGGCAGTCCGGTTCCTGAAGAAAAGAATATTTTTCGCGGAATCTTGCGGCCTTTTTTATTGACTCCGGAGCCTCCTGATATTTCGAGAATTGAGTAGTCGTGTTTTTGAGTGCCGGCGCTTCATGGCGGGCCGGCTTCGCCTTCCGGGGAAGACGCGAAAACGCCTCATCGGTCAATCCGGCCAGTTTCTTGAGCTCGTTAATCAATATTTCGCGTGAGGTCTCGGTCTGGTTCAGCGCAAATTGTTTCTTCAGGCGCAAATTCAAACCATACCGGGAATAAAGAGCCACCCCTTCGTTATAATCTCGGGGACCGCTCAGATAATTGATAATTTCGGTTTTTACGTCCATATAAATAACGGTTAATGTTTTTATACTGCAAAATTAAAATACGGTAACTACCGGGGAAAGGACCGCCAAAAAGAAAGGCGCCCTGAATCCCTTCAGAGCGCCCACCCAATAAACCAATTAACCAAGTAAACACCTAATTAAGCAAAGAAGCAATTAAAGGAGGGTTAACCAACGTAACGCGACTGTTCCAGCCAAAGGAGGCCGCCGCCCTCAGTTCCGGCATTAAACGCGCGGAGGGTTATCTGAGCCCCCGGCTTTAAAGTGAATTTGTTGCCGGCGATAAATTTCACGTGCTCATCATCGGCAATGGGACATTCGCCCTCAGTCGGACCCAGGAGGGTGATAACCGAACCATGGGCACCGCCTATGATGCTCGTGAGCTGTGAATTTATCAGCTGATATTGACCATCGCCAACAAACTGGAGCTTGCCCGTTTCTTCGAGTGCTCCGAGGGGCTCTTCCATGGGGAGGGTGCCTTTATAAATAAAGATGTCCGGACCCTTGGAAATTTGGGTGAAGGTCATTTCGTTGGTGTTGCTTTCACCATTGCCGGTATATGAGGGCATGAACTTGCACGGGTTGCAGAGCGTGCCGATAAGGTCCGCGGACTTGCCGGAACAATAGCGAATAACAACAATAAACTTCTTGTTGATGCAGTTAGCCTTGAACTCGCGCACCTCCTGCTCATTACCGGGGTGCTCGCCCTTAAATGAGGGGGTAAAACCTACTTTGTCGGTGTCGCCATCAGCGCCGGAAGTCACCTCATGGGTGCCGGGGGTCAGATAGAGATCAATAGCGTAGGCGTTGGGCTTGAGGATGATGTCATCCCAAATAACGACTCCGGAGGAGTCAGGCTCGGGCATGAAGAGAATATCGTCAACGTCTATCAGAGAAACGTGGTCGCGGGTCTGGATACCGATGCCGGGGCTGCCGGCTGCGCGGGGCACTGATTTTTTAACGTACATATTATTTAAAATTATTAGAGGTTAAAAGAATACCCCCGGGGGCTGTGAGCTCATGAGGCCGACAGCCTCCGGGGTGTTGAATTTAGCCGCGGGCCACTTCGTAGAACTTACCGTCCTCAGCCTTGACCAGCTTCAGGAATTTGCCCTGACTGAGGGTTACGTCCTCGCTCAAGACAAATTTACCGCCTTTAGCAATCTTGGAGGCGTTTTCGGCTCCGTTACCATGGATGGTGTAGACAACCATGGGGATGGCATCCTCAAAGTCAGTGATGACGGTTTCCTCCGTGTTAAGCCCGGTAACGAATTCAGAAGCGCCGGACAGGCTCGGGGTTGTTTCATCATCGGCGAACTGGAGGAACTGAGCGGAGGCGTTACCGCGTGAAAGCTCGATAAATTTGCCGTCGGCACGCTTCATCAGCTTGATGACGTCACCCTTTGCGGGCTTCCATTCAGCGCTCAGGAGATCAAACTTGCCGGTATTTTTGATTTCCACGCCGTTGCCACCATCAGCGCCACACATCAGGGTGATAACCTTGCCGGGCTGAGCGTCCGCAATGTCGGTGATGGTCAGCACTGAGGAGTTGGCCACGGTCTTAACTGACGAATGAAGGAGCACGGAGGGGTTCTTGTCGGCGTCAGCTTCCATGAAGTAGCCGGGGGCGAAGTCGGTATTGTTGCACCAGATAACCTGCTGACTGCCGTCCATGGCGGTGGGGTCGGTGTACTTCTTGCCGACGGCTGAGGCCTGGATTGATTCCTTCCAGTTTGACCATACATTTACGGACCAAATATCGACCTGGAGCTCAAATTTGAGCATTTCGCCGGGCACGTCCGTAAACGTCTTGATGTTGCCATCAAACGTCCAGAAGATACGTCCGTGGCTGTCAGCGTTGGAAACGGCTTTAATCTTGACGCCTGGAAACTCCTTGACGTAATCGATACCGGCCTTATAATCGTTATTCTGGCCGTAATGGGTCTCGTTATAACGGTTATAGAGAGGAATCATCCACGAGGGAACATAGAGCACGATGCGGCCTGTGTCGCGATACTTGGCGGGAATCATTGAGGTGCCCTGATAGAACACTTCGCCGATATTGCCGGCGGTAATCTGCGGCAACACGAAGGGCTTGATCTGGTAGACGGTTTTGCCGGTGGTGCCTCCGTTCGGAGTGAAGTCAACGTAGCCGTCCACACGCTTGCGGATATATTCGTAAATACCGTCGGCAGCGTCCATAGATTTGCCGGGTTTGTTAGGGTCGGGGTTCTTTCTGACGCCGTTAACCAGGCGGTTCTGCTGCTCGTTATGGAGCGCCTTTGCGGTCTCGGCCAGAAGGAACTCGATAAATGAAAGCTTGACGGGGTTGGAGTGTTCGCGGTTGAGATAGCCGATCCAGGACTTCTCCAGGTCCTTGAGACTGGGGAAACGGAAAGCGAACATGACGCCGTACATTCGGAGAGTTTCGGTGCCGAAATCAAATGAGCCCTTAACAACCTTGGCAAACTCGCTCTTGTTTGACGTGTCGGCCTGTGAGAACTCACCGAGGAAGACGTTAACCAGAGTGTCGAGGTCCTGGTGGCCGCCTTCTTCAGGGAAAATGTCCTGAATGGATGCAACCATCTCAATCAGGGAGATGACGCGCTCCTGCCAGGGGCGGCGATAGTACGCACCGAGGTCGTCCTGAAGAGTCTGAAAATCCACAGACTGAGCGGCTGGAGCGGATGCTTCATAACCTTGGGAGGCCATCAGAGCGGCGCGGGCGCGCTTATTGTAGGCGCGTTCCATAGAGTTATAGGTTCCTTCCATGCCCAGAAGCTGCTGCGCATTGGTAATGTCCAGCCCTGCCACGGGATTGCCGGCGGGACCATTAGCGCTGCGGGCATTGTCCTGCTCAGGGAGGGCAGACAGAGCGGCCACTTTCTGTGCCAGGTCGTTAATCTTTGCCTCGTTGGCGGAAATGGTGGCGGCAGAGGCCTCCTTGTCAGCTTTCAGAGCGTCGCGCTCGGCGGTCACTGCCTCGAGCTGATTAGTGACCTGAGCAAGCACAGCCGATACGGCGGCCACTCGGCGGTCGGCGCTATCCTCTTTTTTTCCGGCTTCAGCCTTGGGGTTCTTGAGATAGGCGTCAACGTTCTGGATGACCGTGGCCGAGAAGCCGTAGCCCTCAAGTTTTGCGCGCTCCTCGTTTGTCAGGAGTTCGGCATTGGCCTCATCGCGGCCCAGGATGCCGAAAATAGCGGGGATAAAATTGGCAAATTTCATTGTTGAAAATATGTTGATAAATTAATAATGATTAAATTTCATTGACCTTCGCCAGAACTGATTGAGCCAGAACCCAACGCACTGCGTCGGCAACTGTGCCCTGCTCGTCGATATATCCGGCGGCAACGGCCTGAGCAGCGTCAAACATTTCGCCGCGAAACAGCGGGAGCTCCGGGTCATAGGTAATTCCGAGATTCTTGGCCACTGTTTCCGCGAAAAGTCGGTGAATCTTTTCGGCGTGCTCCTTGAAGGGCTGCTCGTCGCCATTATCCTCCAGGGCGCGGACCTCTTTATTTTTCAGGTCGGCGGTGTCGGGATAAATCACGCTGTAATCGATGCCGTTCTGCTTGAAGAACTCGCGGAATGAATAGTGAGTAATCATCACGCCAACGCTACCCACTTCACAAAGTGGCGAAGCGATAAAAGTGCGGTCAGCTGCTGAACCGAGCCAGAAGTGGGCCGAGGCCATCGTTCCGGTCACGACTGTGGCCGTTGGCTTCGAGCAGTTGCGGATAAGTTCCGCGGCTGCGTCAACACGTGAAATCATTCCCCCGGGGCCATCAATCTCCAGAACAATGCCACAAACGCGCGGGTTAGCCTCAGCGCGCTCAATCTGATGGATGAGCCACTGAGTCTCCCAGGCCAGGAGCATCCCCTGGAGCTGAATAACCGCAACGGAGTCCTGCGGAAGGTTGACATCGTCCAGCTCATACCATTGAGCCAGATAAGGAGCGCCCGTGGCTTGAGCCGTACACTTTTGGCACCCGAGAAGTTCTGCCGCGCCGGCAAGATTGCCGGCGGCAATTGCGGGCATAATCAGAGCAACGGCCCCCTCGAGGTCGTTGCGACGGATTCCCCAGTCATCAGAAAAAAATTTATATAAGCGATTCATTTCGTCAATTTTTCGGCAAATTAACGAAACAACGCGCGGGCGTGGAAGGACTTTAAAGCGCAAAAATCGGGTCCGGACCGGTGCTTGTACCCTTTAGAGTGACGTTGATGCCGTCAACGTCGGTTGTGAATGACAGAGCCATCGGCCAGGTAACTGACCCGCAAACGCGGTTATTCCCCATGGAATCCCGATAAAATGCAATCAGGCGGCGCGTCCTCAGGCGCGTGAGCTCTGAAAGGGTGTCGGCGGTCAGGTCTGAGCGCTGGAAGGTTATCTCGTTTGCGGTCAGGCCGTTTTTCTGTGAGCTGCTGACCGTGACAGTCCCCGGAATGGCGACGGCATCGGCCTCCTTATCATAGAGGGCAACGTTGGCCAAATGATTGGCCACATAAAACATTTTGACCTGCTCAACGTCAACCAGACGGAGGTCATGAGCAACTGTTGCGGCTGTGGTTCTCATCTCTGAAAATTGATAATTTTGTAAATAGTTGTGTTTCAGTATATTTGCAAAAGTTGGTCACCAATTGTCCGAAAAACGGACAAATTGACCCGTCGGGTCGGTGACATTTTGCGGATATTCGCAAAATGGTTTCTTACTTTTTCCGGCGATTATAGGCCCGCTTGGCCTTGCGGCGGGTCTTATAGCGCCAGCGTTGGTAGTTCTTGAAGAGGGCGTCTTCTGAGATTGACTCAATGCCGTAACGAAGCATGAAGGTGTAAATCGTCTCCTTGAACTCTATGCCCCGGAGGTGTTTGTTCTCATCCATCATGTCATGAAGCTCGGCCCACATCATCAGCTTCATTTTATCATTGAGCAATTTTTGCGACCGCTCAGATAGATAGTTGTAGGATTCCGGATTCTTGCCGGCGCGCCGCTCGGGCAAAGCAAATTCCAGATTCCCCGTGTCAACCGGATGACTGACCGGACGGCGCTGAAGCAGATCATAAATGAGCACATATATATCGAGAGAGGATGGGAATTTCACCGCTCCCGCTTCTTCATTATAAAACTTTCCTCGGATATATTCGGCCACTGCCGGTTCTACCCCAATTTTCACCTTTATCATTGTAAGTTGTAAGAATGTTGTAAATAAATCATGCAAATTTACGAAGCTTCTTTCTCTTTTCTATAATATTATTTTAGTTTTCTCTCCGTATAACTCTATTTTACGGAAAAAAATTGAGATATTTGTTACTTGTTATTCTTATTTGAATATCAATCAGTTAACTGATAACAAATTTGAAAAACAAAAGAAATCACAAAAAAATCGAATCTGTTACACCCCTCCGGAGTGGTCTGACGTTCGTTGATGATTATTTCCCGTAATACTTTTATTTCATTTGTTACCGTTTTTGTTACCGTTTTTGTTACCGCCTTTTCTTTTCTCAATTTATTGATTTGTTGTTATTTTCTTTCTTTTTCAAACATTCAGTAACAAAGTAACAAAAAAATTATATAAAATAGAGATAGGGGTAAAGGGGAAAGAAAAGGGGCTTCCGGGACCCCGATTGTCAGGATATTGGCAAAAATACAAGCCCCGAACTGGTAAATGTTACCTGTTCGGGGCTGAGTGGGGGAGTCAGAGGGGGCGAGGGTTAGATGGCAGGCGGGTCAAAGCGGTCGCCATCGGGATAGGCCAGAGTTCCGATGATGGAGTGGAGGCCGACCAGCGAGGCGAGATACTCCTGAGCCGGCATATAATTGTAGGGGTCGGGGACGTCATTGTCCATCTCAATGATGATGCGATGAATCAGGCCCTCAATCGTCCGCAGGAAGTGTTCGCCCCGGTCATTCTTGACCTGTAGGGAAAGCAGTATGGCCTTGATGTCGTCGTTAATCTTTGGTTCCTTGGAGGTCATGATTCACCTCCTTTCTCAATTTCAGCCCAGGGGCGGGCGGGATCTTCAATAAATCGGCGCGTTTGACCAAAGGAGTCCGTGGCGGTTCCGTCGGGATGGAAGGTGCCGAGGTAGTCCCATTTGTGGAGCTCATTGTTATATACGCGATGTTCTACGTCGGCCTGCATCGTCCGGGCCATGTCACGGGCCAATACCTGACCGTCAAACATTGGGCCCAGTTCGTCGTGTTGACTGAGTTGAATGATTCCGCCGCGGTCTGAACGTTTCAGCGGCGTAAAACTGTGATGATAAATTGTGCGGTTCATTCGTTTCCTCCTTTCTTGATAGCGTTAACAATAAAGGGCATAATCAGGAGCAGCGCGCCGGCATAAGCCATTTCTCCGCCGATGACGTAAACGGCCAGCAGGGCAATAGCGAAGAGCAGCACGCCGAACATTCCCAGACAGAAGTCGGCGAAAGAGCCCAAGGCGGGGCGGGAGGTTGAAGACTTGGCGCGAGATGTTGTGCCCGAAAGATTGACGGATTTGCGGCTCCGGGAGGCCGTTGAGATAAATGCTTTCATTTGCATCAGGTTGTAGCAAGACAGACAAAAAAACGGCTGCCGTTCCGTTGCTACAACCTGACACATTCTCGTCGCCGAGCATGAAAGATTCGGAAGGCAGCCATAAAGACTGAGTATTTTACGGACATAAAAAAAGCCCGCAAATGATATTTCGAGCATTAACCGAGCCCGGCGGGACAGAATGTCTGTCAGATTGTAGCGATGCAAAGTTACGACAAAAATTTGGATTATGCAATAAAAATGCGGATTTGTTTACTTTTCTTTGCGCCTGTCTTCTTCTGCAGCTTCGATGGCGGCGTTACATATCCCGACCACTTCTTCCGGCGGGAGCTGAAGGGCGGCGTGGGAAACCACCACCGCAAGCAAGGCCTCAGTTAGGGCCGCGTCACCACCTCTCATCAAACAGCCGACCATGATTGAGACATCATAGCAATCAGCATTAAAAACGGCCGCATGGGTGCCCTCCTCCGTCTTCATGGCGATGAGGGCCGGGCGGTCTTGTTCCAGTGCCCAACATTCAAGCGCGGCGATAATCTTGCCGCAGTTCATCAGCGGGGCCATGATTAAAAGAGCTTCGGTTGAGGGTTGAGACGTTCGGCGCGCAACTGTTCCAGCTGCCTCTCCAACTCCTTGCGGTGCTCGCGGCTCTCCTTCTCCGTCGCGGCCACGTCGCTGATTTTCCTCATCAGCCGCCGCTCCTCCTGGTTGGCATCTTCCGCCGCCTGCATCCGCCCGACGAAATGGTCAAATAGCACGTCGTAACACTCCCGGCGGTAACGACTGACGGTCTCCCGAGCTTCGGGTGCAACCTTCCCGGGGTTAATAGTCGCAAGCCATCCGAACACATAGCGGAGCGGCAAAGCAAACAGTTCGCGGTCTTTGCAGTCGGCGGCAACTGTGGTGATTATCGCCACACTTGGAGAAAGAAATTCGTCGTTAATGATTTTGTAACGTTGGGAGCTGAAGTCAATGCCCAGAGCGTCGCAAACAGGCTTGACGGCCACGTAGGCCTCGCCATGGTGGTCAACGGTCATGATTTCAACCCCGTTGATGGTGGTAACTTCTTGTTTCATTTTTGCGTTTTTTTGGTAATTGGTAAATGGTGGGTCTATCGATGGGAGCCACAGCGACACTCATCGCCGGCTTCCGGGGCCTGCGCGTCAAGTTTGGCACGGAAATCAAGAACGGCCGGGTCGCCGGGGTGCTTACGGCAGTAGGCCCAGACGGCAGGAAAAACGGTCAGCCTCATCTCCGGCGCATTCTCAAGCACATGGAGTATGCCTGCGGCAATGTGTTTTAGTGAGCCATAGATCCCACAAATCATGTTATTGGACCGGTTTGGTTGCAAGCCTATGAACAACCCGTGCTCAATGGGTTTCCCGTATTTCTTGGCGGGCAGGCCGGGGTCGTTTAGCAGTTCGATGATTTCGTCGGTGATTGTTTTTTTCCCATGTTTTCTTCTTTTTAAGTTGTTGTAATTTTTGTTTAAGTAACTGAATGTGCTGATTGATAGCGTCGGCGAGATATGCTCCTTGTATCGTTTTGCATTTACAGGCGTTTAAGTCCTGATTTAACTCTGCCATCTTCCTTTTCAGCCTTTTCTTTGTCTTGCGGATGTTGGGCATAGTCTCTTGTATAATTTGGTTTATTAAAATGGTAATTCTGACTGTTCCGTGGTTGGTTCCTTCGGAGCGTTGGCGGCCTTGAGGCGTTCGGCCTCGCGTTTACTTCTGACGTAGATCATCTCCTTCTGGACCTTTTTAGGCAGTTTCCCCGGCTCCTCAATCTCGACACGCCGGAGTATTCGGGGCCCTGAATTGTGGAACTCCTCCGGATTCAGGCAATCGATATAATCGCAAGTAAAGCAGAACGCCTTGAGCATCTTTGAAAACTTGTGCGCGGTCGTACTCTTGAGGCCAGATGACCGGAGATAATCATTATAGGCCCAGTCGCGAATAATCTCCTTATCGAGATTGCCGGAATTCTCTGAGAAATAAGTTTCGGCCCAGTCGCGGAAGTTGTCAGAGACGTCGCGCTGATGCTTTCTGAAAATAATATTATCCACAGAGGGCTCAATTTTTGCCGTGGTGTCCTGAATAGATAGATAAAACCTGCAGCACTGCATCATGAAGTTCAGGTCCTGTTCCCAATTCTTCTCCGGGTAGGTGAACTCGTCAAGTATCTGCTTATCGTCAAAGTCTGTTGATATTGCTCGGGTCTCGAGGTAGTCATTATCTTCCGTGGATACATGGTAATAATCAGAGAACACACAGAAGAGCTGACGTCCGCGGCTTGAGGGGTCAAAATCGCGGGGAACGTAATTCGTCGTAAACGCGAATTTCGGGGCTTCATGGTATCTTAAAATGTAGGACGAGACGTTTTTGGGGTTGACAGTCATGTCGTTCGAGGTCGTAGCATAGAAACTTTTAAAAGGAAAATATTCATGGCAATCATCAAAGACAACCAAATCTGTGTATTTATTAACATGTTCAAATACGAACTTGTTACTCTCCACGTCTTTATCACGTCCGTTAACATTTACCCATTTCGTCAAGCAATTGAGCGCTTTAACCATAAAAGACTTGCCACTGCGTCCGTTACACTGGTCGTTAGTGCCGATAATGTTATCCATTAAAAACGGGCTCCAGGGTCGGTCAAATCTCTTATATCGGTGGAGAAGATAGCCGATGCTGAAAATCTTACTTATCAAGCAGCGCTTCTGTTCCCGGATTTCATCCTCAGAGAGGCGCGGCCCGGCGATTTCAAATTTATGAGTCTTCTTATATTCTTCCGTTTCTGCGGAAGTATATGTTCCGGGCTCCGGCTCATACTCTTTCCGCCAATAAAGGCGGGACGAATTGATCAGGTATCTGAAGAAATTAGAGTTGTGCTCTTTTATTTCAATATCAAAATCCTCACTATGGACTGACCCCTCAGGATGGGTTATCTCAAACATATCCGGCAAAATATTCACCTCATGAGGGACCACGCGGTCAGCCCATACATAGCGCCCCTGCAGAGGATTGCGGGCATTGTATTGGGTGAGTTTGTCGCCGGTAATTTCAACCATGCAATTCTTGAAGTAAAAAAATTGAGATTCCGGGGTGTAATTACAGAAATCCAGGTCAATCTCTTTCAGCGCGTCAAGCACCTGACCTGACAGCGCCGGAGTTGTCAGTATCAGGTCGCGAAGCTCTTCCGGCAACCCCTGTTCAATAGACCATTCGTGAACAAATGCGCGAATATCTTGTGCCGTAATTGCTTCTACAACGTTATCCTTAATTTGAATAAATATCGGGTCTTTAGAGTGTTTCTCCTTGAGCTTATAAAATCCGTGAAGCTTCAGGAACTCATGAAGGCGTGATGTACGGATTGAATATCTCCGGGAAATCTTAACGGACTCCCCGCGTTTCTTTTCGGTAATCTCCTCCTCCCAGAACTTGACGCAAATGCCCAGCTCGAGGAGTTTTTTAAAGTCAGAGTTACTCTTCCAGATATCCATATAGTCGCGAAAATCCTTGCGCGGGCGGCCTCGGTTATCCCGGTAGGTACTGAGCTTCTCCGGCAACCAAATAGTGTGCAGGTCAATGTACTGAAGGGCTAACAGACGCCCGCGGCTTATGCCCGTGCTGTCAATATCCGGAATATTGTAAACCTTATTAACGTAGCGGTTAATTTCCCGCCATTCCTCCTCACTGACGTTGTAGGTCTCGGAGTTAAACCAAAGGGGGAAGTAACCCAGAGAGCGGACGCAAAGCGCATCCCGTTCCCCGGAGCAGATAATGGCTTCCGGCAATTTCTCAAACGAAAACGGTTTATCCTCATTTCCGGCCTCGGAGTAGAACTGTTTTTTACTCCTCTCGTTATTGTCAGTGTAGATTTTTCGGAGCTCATGGAGCCCGTTGATATACTTAGCCGGCTTTTTCCCTTTGGGCTGATACTGGAAACGCCACTGCTTGTCAACGTTCAGAGGCTCATAGATTTTATAAAACTTATCAGGCTTGCCGGCTTCGTCGGTAAACCAGCACTCACGCATAAAAATCGGGTAGTGCTCATTTGAGAGCTTATAGGTTGCTTCTCGGTTCTTGACGCTTATCAGGCATTTCACACGGTACCAGTGGAGCGCCTTCATGTGTTCGGCAGTGACTCGCGGACCCATGACGGCCAGTTCCTCCTTGGTGAATTCCTGATCGATTTCCCAATAGGTCTGCCCATCCTCTTGAGACTCCGTTGCCGGCTTCTTCCTGATTTCGGGGCGATTTATTGAACGGTTGAGCTCATCCGTAACGTTGAAGCGCACCGCAAGGTCTGCAATTGCTTCAGCGAACCCGATGCGACATTCCTCCATGTGAATCTCTATAGGGTTCTTCATTCGGCCATCAGCCCCAAAGTCGGTCATTTTCCAGACGGGATTGCCATCTTTATCCTGGCAGAGCTTGACTGATGCGCTTGGCGTTCTTTCACTCGAGCGACACTTAAAGAGTCGGTTATTTTTCGCGGCTTCAGCGGCATCCGGATAGTGCATGGAAATAATCAGAAGGCCGTTATCGGTCGCGTCGTATATCTGGCGGGGTTTAATCATTGTGATAATAACATATATGACAAAAAAAAATGCGCTGCGGTGCTACCCTTGCGCTGCGCTCGCTCAGGCGGCACCATTGCAACGCTATATCTTTATTTCATGCGGGTAACGTATTGGATACCATTAGCGACACGAGTTGTGAACCAGTACCCCTTTTTCTTTAACAAAGAGGTAGCTCGTTTCACCTGGGTAACGGACGCATTGTCCGGCGATATGCAAACCTCGCCGACAGACATGCCGGTTAATGCCTCGTAAATAGAAATTGTTTTAAGTTTTCTTGTTTCCATTTTTGCAATTCAAGTTTTTTTTGTAACTTTGAGTGCAAAGTTAAGACAATTAACGCAATTGTGCAACCCAATAGAGTAATAATTTAGACAGTTAACAAATATTAACATGACAAATATGTCTGAAGAAACCATCATTGACCGACTGCAATTCATTGTCGACAAGAAATTTAGAGGTAACAAATCGGCCTTCGCCAGAGCTGCCCAGTTAAGCACTAACAGCCTCAGTAATTATCTCGGAGCTCGTCAAAGCAAACCGGGGCTCTCAATGTTGGAGAAAATAATTTCTAACATTGACGTTGATGCCCGATGGCTGATTACGGGACAGGAGACGCCTGCTTCCAAAGAAGTAACCACGCGCGGAGATTATTCCCCGGCATCCATGAGCGGCGACATCTCGATGGTTGTGGGCGACGCCGTCCTTACAGAGCGCGTCAAAGCCTTGGAGGCTCTCATCGCGGAGAAGGATGAGAGGATTTCAGTCCTCAATGAGCTTGTCGCAGAGCTTAAAGAACTTATAGCAGAACTTAAGGCGCGATAAGATGGCAAACCTCGCTATTATCCGCGACCTCTGCAAGCTCAGGCAAATCACTCTCCGCCGTCTCGCCCGTGAAATCGGCACCACAGAGGGCGCCATCCATATCGCCCTCAGGACCGGACGGACGAGCATTGAGACGCTCGAAAAAATTGCCGCCGTGCTTGAGGTTCATCCGGGCGTTTTCTTTGATAGCCCTTACCAGTCGCCCTACGAAAATAACGACCTCAAACCTCGGTTTAACCGACTGGTTAGCCAAATCACTCAAGCCCTCAACGAAGCTCAACAGGAGCGGCCAACCGATGATAATTAACCATATATCAGCACATTCCCCCAAAATAATACTCAAATAATTCAACCGTAATTCCTTGACTGAGAGTCATGCCGGAGCTCCGCTTGGGACCTCTCATGACTCCGCACCCCGCGGAGTCATTCGTGTTTAATATTCTGATATTCACTCAGTTAA
>JAAVBM010000018.1 GCA_014803505.1 bacterium
TTCCAAAAATCCTTATGGAATAGAACTAAAAATGGGATTATCTCCAAACGTCCAACTAGCATATTAAAGATAAAAATAAGCTTTGATATATCCTTCAGTGACGAATAATCACCCATTGGTCCTATAACTCTACCTAATGCAGGTCCAATATCACCTATAGAAGCTATAGCAGAAGTTAGACCAATAACTATATTTTGTTCCAAAATAGTTAGAGCTATTGCGGTTCCAGCCCACAATCCAAAGAAGCAAAATGCAAAGAACAAAGTTTGTCTTATAACATCAGGTGCTACAACTCTATTATCAATTTTTATACTAATAACAGCGTTAGGATGTAAAATCTTGTAAAGTTCATTTTTTATATATTTAAAAATCAAAATCCATCTTGTAATTTTCAAACCACCACCGGCAGATCCTGAACAAGAGGAAATAAACATTGCAATAAACAATATGATTTTTGCAGAAAATGACCATAGTTGGTAATTTTCACTGGATGCACCGGTTGAAGTTGAGATTGACAGAATTTGGAAAAACCCGGCAGTCAAAGAATGGAATACACTATAATGCTGCTGGGCAAATAATACTCCAGCTAAGATTAGCGAGAATACAACAATTAATATTGCATAACAGCGAAATTCTTCACTTTTGAATAACAAAGAAAGCTTTCTACGAGTTAGAACTCTGGATTGAAGAATATAACTAGTACCGGATAAAAACATAAAAACAATAACAATCCAGCAAATAACATTCGAGCCATAACCACCTATACTGTTAGAATGTGGTGAAAAACCTCCGGCGGAAACCGTTGACATTGAATTACAAATACTATCATATACAGGCATGCCTGCAAGCCACAAGCAAAATGCACATAAAACGGTTAAGCCAAAATACACAATCCATAAAGCTGAAGCAGTATTTTTTATTCTCGGAGTAATTTTATCTTCAGTTGGCCCAGGAGCTTCGGCAAAAAACATTTGTCGACCAGCCACAGCAAATTGAGGTAATATTGCAACGAATAGGACTATAATCCCCATACCACCAAGCCATTGAGTAAAAGATCGCCAAAAGATTAAAGATTTAGGCAAATCAAAATCTTGCAGAATAGTTGCACCAGTGGTTGTTATTCCTGAAACACCCTCAAATAGAGCATTTATAGGACTAAGTCCAAAAAACAAATATGGAACTGCTGCGATAACACCAAACAACAACCAAGATAATGATACAATAATCAGTGCTTCTGATTTTTTAATATCATTAAGAACATCATTTCCTGAGTTACCAATTCTTTTTAGAACATCACCTACAAACAGTGCAAATATTCCAGCAGCAAAAAATGGTAGCAAAGACCCCCATTCTTGATAATATAGAGCAGTAATAATAGGAATAAAAGCAAACAATCCTATGTCTGATAAAATTAATCCCAACGCATTTGCAATGTAATTCAATCGCATAATTATGCCACCTTAAAATACTCTTTTACTTTTTGTGCAGTATCAGCTTTAGTAAAGATAATCAATATATCATGCTGCCTTATTTGAGTATCTCCTTTTGGAATGATAACATGGTTGCGACGTTGAATAATTCCAACAATTGCAGGTGCTGGGAACCTTAAATCCATAATCTTTTTATCATGAAACTCAGACTGAACAGCAATCTCTAAAACTTCAGCCTCACCCTGCTCTACAGTTGCCAAAATATCAACATCGGTTTCATCAATATCGTTTCTAACTTCGTTAATTGCAGATGTTTTTGGTGAAACAGCTATATCAATACCTACTTTTTCAAACAATGGAATATTTAAAACTTTAGAAACTCTTGAAATAACCCTTTTTACTCCAAGTTGTTTAACTAATAAAGAACATAACAGATTACGCTCATCATTGTTAGTTACAGAAATAACAACATCACTTTCTCCAATTTCTTCTTCATCTAAAAGTTTTAAATTAGTACCATCACCATTGATTACAAGCGTTTTATGTAATTCTTGTGACAAATACTCGCAACGTTCATAATCTTTTTCAATAATTTTTGTTTTGATTTTCATATCTTCAAGATTTTTAGCAAGCATATATCCGACATTTCCACCACCAATAATCGCAACAGATTTCACCTGTTCTTTTTCGTGGAAAAAAGTACCAGCCAAAATATCCAGAGAATGAGAAGTTCCCATGAATATCAATTTATCATCTTCATTTATTTCAGTTAACCCATTAGGTATAAATAGTAAATTATCACGTTTTATACCAACGATAATTGTATCCTTGGTAAACCCGCAATCCTTAACCATTTTACCTACAATTACAGAACCTCGTTTCACTTTATATTCCAACAATCGAGCTTTACCGTCAGCAAAATTTTCAACATCTAAAGCATGTGCAACAGTAACAATACGGAACAACTCTTGTGTTAATAAAGCTTCTGGCCAAATTACATAGTCAATAAAGAAATCACCTAAATAATCACCTGTTTTATCAAGCTCCATAGTGTTTCGATACTCTTCTTTCGAAACAAAACATATAGTTCTAATTCCGCTTATTTTTTTAGCGGAAAGACATGCTACAATATTGGCTTCATCAAGAGCAGTACAGGCAATAAAAACATCAGAATTCAAAATATCTGCAGACTTCAATACGTTAATATCAGTTGCATTCCCTTGCACAAAACTAATATCTAATTTATCAAACTCATCAGTACGATTTTCTTCTTTATCAATAACTGTAATATCATGATCTTCAAAAAATTCTGTAGCTAATAAACAACCAACTTCCGTTGCGCCATAAATAACAATTTTCATCTTTTCTTACTGCCCTATTAAGCCTAACATCATGAATAAATAAAATGCTCCGTAAACAATACCATTACGTAAAAAGATAAGAACAAAAGTTGCAACAATCGGAGACAAATCAAATGGCCCTACTGGAGGAATAAATTTTCTAAACAAATCTAAATATAAATCAACTGCAGAAGCCAAGGCTTTAAAAATCGGAAAATTCCAATTTATACCGGGAATCCAAGTTAATAAACATCTTACGAATATCATTATCAAGAATATATAAAAACAATTCGCGATTGCTTCAATGATTTTCAGTGCAATCATCTTCACTATCCTTTCTTTTTTCTTTATTCAACTTTTCTAAAAGTTCATCCTGAGAGATTACCAATACTCTAGATTCTTTATCCTTTGAGAAATACTTCATATAAACTTTATTTAACCCCATAGAAATAAGTGCAGCAACAAGCATAACCAAAGCCGGAGAAATAGAAACACCCAACACTGTAGGAATTAAATAAAATCCGGCGAATTTAAAAATATAATGAAACATTGGATAATCAGGATTTATATTTGGTACAAGTGCCAAGAAACATGAACCTACTACGAAATATAAATACAAAGTGATTAATCTATCTAAAAATAAAATTAAATTCGCCATAAATCCTCATTAGATATCCATTTTAACAGAATTTGCACATTCGCAATGTTCTTGTTCAAGCGGAATATTTTCTATCATAGTAAATAATAGAGATTTTAAATTAGCCACATTATTATTAAAGACTTCCATAACAGCCTCATGAGATACTGGAGGAAGATCGCCAACCAATCCTGCATCATAATCTGTAATCAATGAAATATTCAACGGACACATATTCAATTCTTTTACAAGATAAGCTTCAGGGAAAGCAGTCATGTTAATAACTTCCCAACCTTGTCTTGTAAAGAAAGCTGATTCAGCTTTTGTAGAAAATCTTGGACCATTGATAACAACAACAGTACCAGTTTCATGGATAGTAATTCCTAAATCTTTACCAGTTTTGATAGCTAATTCTCTTAATTCAGGACAATAAGTATCTGCCGGAGAAGGGTGTTGAACAACAGGTCCTTCATAAAAAGTTGTTTTTCTGCCATCAGTCCAATCGACAAACTGATCACAAATTACAAAATCACCCGGTTTCACATCAGTTTGTAAACTACCTGCTGCACAAGGCGAAATAACTCGTTTACAACCAAGATGTTTCATAGCCCATACATTTGCTCTAAAATTAACTAAATGAGGCGGTATAGAATGATTTCTTCCATGACGAGGCATAAAAGCTACAGAATGCTCTCCTATTTTACCAATAAATACGCTGTCACTGGTTTCACCATAAGGTGTTTCAACTTTTACTTCTTCTATATCTTTCAAAAAGCTATAAAATCCAGAACCACCGAATACACCAATTGTAGCTTTATTTAATATTTCCATACACTTATCCCCTTTTCTTAGAATTCTATTAACACATATTCAATATAATATACTATTGAATACAGCAATTTTACAATACAAAAAACAAATTTTCAAACCTATTAAAAAACTTCACACAGAATTACCCTGGGCAGGTAGTATAAATTTATACACATTGATAATTGGAAAATGAATGTATATTAAGTTTAATATAATTAATCTTTTTCATACTTCCAGCTATTCTTAATTCAAACGAGGGCTTTCGGGTCCTCTTTTTTTTTATTAATTATTTTACATCTATCAAAAAATATGATAAAATGAGCAAAAAGAAAGAGGGATATATCATGAAAAAAATTTTATCAATAATACTAACAATGCTTTTAACAGCACAACTAACATTAGCTGCACCATTTAATGCTAACGCTAAAACAAAAAGAATACCTGCAGGCACAAAGCTATCATTAAAAATGCTAACACCGCTAAATACAACAACAAATACTGTAGGTACAGACTTTACGGCTATGCTTGAAACTGATCAAAAAGCAGAAGATGATATCATTTTGCCAATGGGTTCTATTGTTAGAGGAAACATCAGAGCTATAAAAGATGCAAAAAGAATGTCAAAAGGGGCAATTCTATACTTAGATTTTGACCATGTTGTAACGCCTAACGGCAGACAATTACCGCTAAGCTTAACAATAATCGGACGCCAAGATAGTACAGCAGACGGCGGTATTACAACAACTCGCGGTTATTTTGATGCTTGGAAACAGACTTGTAAAAAATCAGGTCAAATAACAACTGATACAATCGAGTGGGGAAAAAATGTTACAGATAGCGGATGGCAATATGTTATCGTTCCAGTAAGTGCTGCCGGTGGAGTTTTTGGAACAGCTGGATATTTTGTTTATGACAGTATTGCAGATATGATAAGAAAAGGTAAAGATGTTGTCATAAATCAAGGTGAAATCCTTAATGTTATCCTAGTTGAACCAATTGATGTTCCTGTAATCTAAATTTATAAATATGTCAAAACTTGATAAAATAGAAGAGCTGCAAAGCCTTATTCGAGAAGATTCCACAGATTTTCAAGCAAGACGCCAATTGGCAGTCCTGTTGTTAGATTGTGGATATAACGAAGAAGCCTTGCAGCATCTTTTATATTTATCTCAAAAATTCAGTTATGACGAAGGAATTTACTATAACCTTGGTATTGTATATGAAAAAATGAGAAATTACCCAAAAGCAGAAGAAGCTTATAACAAAGCAATAGAACTTGAACCGGATTCTCTTGATGCTATTTACAACCTTGGGCTTGTTTACATAGAATTAAAAAATTATGACAAAGCAATTGAATGCTTTCAAAAAGTTATCGAAGTTGATGATAATGATTCTAACTCCTATTTTAATATAGGTTTAGTTTATTTCAAAATGCAAGATTACATACAAGCAATCAATTATTTTCAGCAAACAATTGATTTAAATGATGATGATATTTATGCGCATTTTTATATTGGAAATATTCTAAAAGAATTTGGTGATACCGATGCTGCTAAAGAAAAATTTGAAAAAGTAATATCACTTTCACCAGACTATAGTTGGGCATATTTTAACATTGCGGTTATAAATTATGAAGAAAACGATACTGAAAAGGCTGTAAATAATCTAAAAAAAACTCTGGAGCTAAATCCTGCAGATGTTGAAGCTTATAAAATCTTAACTAAGATTTACTCTGCAAACGAAGAATACAATGAAGCGTGTGATGTTATGCAACAGGCACTAGAAAATTGTGATGCCACTGGTGACTTATTTTATCTACTGGCTAAAACATATGAAAACATGGGAGATATTGAAAATTTCAAAACATATCTGTCAGAAGCCATTAAAAATTTCCAAACTCTATCTATCCCTGTTCAATTTATTAAAGACCAATTACGAGAAATAGATTAAGATAACTGTTTTTGTGATAAAATAAACTCATAGAAACAATAAATATGAGGATTATTATATTATGAAAATGTCAAAATTATTTGTACAAACCCTAAGAGAATTCCCTTCTGATGCTGAAGTTATTTCTCACAAAATGCTTGCCAGAGCAGGATACATAAGAAAATTAACATCCGGAGTTTATAACTACCTACCACTTATGTGGCGAGTTCTAAGAAAAGTTGAAACAATCGTTAGAGATGAAATGGATAAAGCAGGTGCTCAAGAACTTTTAATGCCATTTGTTCAACCTAAAGAACTTTGGGTTGAATCCGGCAGATGGGAAGCTTACGGAAAAGAATTGATGAGATTAAAAGACCGTCACAACCGTGAAATGTGCCTTGGACCAACTCACGAAGAAATTATTACTGCTATCGCTCGTGATGGCTTAAAATCTTATAAACAAATGCCTGTAAATCTCTATCAAATTCAATCAAAATTCAGAGATGAAGTAAGACCTCGTTTTGGTCTTTTACGTGGTAGAGAATTTATAATGAAAGATGCTTATAGTTTCGGTACTTCTCAAGAAGAATTAGAAAAAGAATACCAAAATATGTGGCAAGCTTATACAAACATCTTCAATCGCTGCGGACTTGATACAAAAGCAGTACAATCAGATTCCGGAGCAATTGGCGGAAGTGTTTCTCACGAATTTATGGTAATAACAGATACTGATGCGGGCGAAAATGATGTATTCTATTGCGAGTGCGACTATGCCGCAAATTCGAACCATGCAGTTTCAAACTTACCTGAAGCTCTCGTTGATGGTAAAGATTATTTTAAAACTACAGAAATTATCGACACTCCAAATACTCATTCAATTGAAGAACTTTCTGAATTTTTAAATATTCCATCAACAATTATATTAAAATCACTTGTATATATTGTAGATAAAAATCCTGTAATTGCATTGATAAGAGCTGACAAAACAGTTGAAGAAACAAAATTATTGAATGCTGTTGGAGGTATGGAAATCAGAATTGCTACAAGTCCTGAAATTGAAGAAATTATGCAAAACCACGGTTTCAATGCGGTACCGGGATTCATTGGTCCGAAAGGATTCAAAGATATAACAATTATCGCAGATAACACAGTTAAAGATATGAAAAACTTTGTTGTTGGCATAAATCAAACAGATAAACACCTTGTTGGTGCAAATCTATCAGATCTTGAACTTGATGAAATCAAATATGAAGATATTCGTTTAGTTGAAGCTGGTGAATTCTGTCCTCAATGCGGAAAACCACTAAAAGTTACTCGAGGAATCGAAGTTGGTAATATTTTCCAACTTGGAACAAAATATTCTAAACCAATGAATGCAGTTTATTTAGATACTGATGGCAAAGCTAAACCTTATATTATGGGTTGCTATGGTATCGGAATTTCTAGAACAGCGGCAGCTGCAGTTGAAGCTCACCACGATGAATGGGGTATAAAATGGCCTTTATCAATCGCTCCATATCACGTAATTATAGTTCCTGTAAGCACAAAAGACGAAACTCAGATGTCTGTAGCAACTGATATATATGAAAAGTTGCTTTCAGCTGGAGTTGAAGCTGTTCTTGATGATAGAGACGAAAGACCTGGTGTTAAATTTAAAGATGCAGACTTGATTGGCTTCCCATTCAGAATAACAGTCGGTAAAACTATTCAAGAAGGTAATGTTGAATTTGTAACCAGAGAAAACGGTGAAAAAATTGCAATAAAACCTGAAGAAGCTATTGATAAAGTTATCACTGCAGTGAAAAACATTAAATAAATTTATTCTAAATATTACAAGGCACCGGCAAATATGCCGGTGTTTTTTTTATTAAATCTATTTTCAAATAATAATATTTGTAAATAACACGCAATAAGTATTTATTTTTTAACAAAAAAAATATATAATCTTTACAAGAAATCATGTTTATTTTAAATAATATGATAGAAAAAGGATACGAAATTGCTAAATAATTTTGAAAGTTTTGATAATTCAGAAACTGCAACAAAAAAAGATATTGTAATTCAAGAACGAGTAGAACTTGTATCTACTCATATGTACAAACAGTTTTTGGATTATCAACATTCGACAGTCAACACTAATGATATTTTTTCAAGAATGATAGACTGTTTAGAACTTGTTTCAGAAAATTTGAAACAATCATTCTCATCAAGAGGTGTTACAACCCAAAATATTTATATAGAATCTGATCCAATGAAATCGACTGCTATTATAAATATTTTATGGCACAAAATGAGTTTTACAACACGTTGTAACTTTCAACCTCAGGCTTTATTTAGAGAAGATGGTCGTCATATTTTCTCCAACAGAATAATCGCTGTCAGAGGAAATTACCATGAAATAATTAAAGATGCAAAAGATAGGGAAGAAGAAATGTTAAAACTTCTTGAACATGAAATTGCATCATTATATGTACCAGCTGATCAAATCAGCAAATGCATATTTAAAATTAAACATACAGGTCAAGAATTTTCACTTAATCAAATTGATGCACCTAGAGAAGTTGTATTAAAAGTGGTTGAAACAGTTTGTGGTGGGGGTTTATATCACCAAGACGGTTCATTAAAA
>JAAVBM010000019.1 GCA_014803505.1 bacterium
ACCGCAGGAGAATACATGTATGGTTTCCGTAAAGACAGCAGACTTAAACCGGTAGTAACCTTTATCCTATATTCAGGGCGGGAAAGTTGGGATGGGCCAAAGAACCTGCATGAGATGATTGACTTTACGGACATACCCGCTGAGCTCAAAGATATGGCGTCGAATTATAGTGTAAATCTGATAGAAATAAGAAAATTGAAAGACACAAGCGTATTCAAAACGGATGTACGTCAGGTGTTTGACTTTATCCGTTGTTCCGAAGATAGGGATAAGCTTAGGGAACTTGTAGACAGTGACGCTTATTATAAGAATATGGAAGAGGATGCATTTAATGTAGTGGCGCATTATACTAATGCGGAAGAATTGATAGAAGCGAAAGATTATTACGAGAGAAAGGACGGGAAGATAGATATGTGTAGAGCGATAAAGGAAATGATTGAAGAAGGAAGAGAAGAAGGGAGAGAAGAAGGAAGAGCAGAACTTATGACTGAAACCGCGCTTCGGATGCTGGCAATAGGAAAATACACTATAGATGAAATCGCAGATATTTCAGGAATGTCTATAGATGAAGTAAACAAATTAAGTAAAAAAGCTATAAGTAAATAATTGTCTGAAAATTCATAATAATAAATTCTGAAAACATGCGCCACATTATGTAAATAGACTATAAAAGTCAATGACAGTGGCGTCATATATTGTGTACAAATCTGACAAAAATCCACATGGAAAATTGTTACATTTTAATCGAGTTGCATAAAAAAACTAATGTTATTTTGCGCCTAAGTAGTTGAAATGATTAGATGAATCTGATATCATTACAGTACGAATATTTTTTTTGGAAGACGGTCTCATTATGCCCATTTGCAGTAAGGTCATACTGAGCTCAGAATTGCTATTATTAATGGTTTTCCATTAAAAATATACAAAAATTGCTAAAATATGTTGTAAAGGAGGATACACATGAGCAAATTAGCAAGCAAGTTAAACAAGCGTATCATGGCGACTGTCCTGTCAGTTGCTATGGTCATGTCTAACATGACGGTCTATGCAAGCGAAGTAACTGGTCCGCAGGCAGATAATACTGTGGAAGAAGTTGCAACTGGTGCAGAAGATACGTCTGTTACACCTGACGACGCTACAACGTCTGACGACAATACCAATACAGACGCAGTGGTTGACGACAAAGCCGATGATTCGGATTCCGAAACCGCTGATGATGGTACGGGTGATGACGCACAGACACCCGATACAGGCAAGGACGATCCTTCGGATCCTGACAAAGTTGATGAAGTCGGAACTGATGAGGATCCCTTAGAAAATGACGAGGAGGTGAAAGACGAAGAAGAAATATCTGCTGGAGCGATAAATCTATTGATAAATGAAGCTCCGAGTTACGACGGCTATGAAACAGGTAACAAAGTTGACGTATGGGATTTCGGTGGAGCAACCCTTGAGGGCGTTAACAACATGTTAACTACCACTGATATCGAATCGATTACTACTCAGCTTGCAACTTCAGATAGTAAAGGAGCTGAAATAGAAGTAACAACAGATTCTACTGCTGAAACTAAAGATACTTTCACAATCGTTAAAGAAGACAGTGAAAAGGTCGAAATAGCAGATTTGCCAAACGTAGATGTCAACAAGAATGATCCATATTTTTCTTCAGGCAGCTATGCAAAAGCTCTTACCATTCAAGCCAATAATGACGAGGGTAAAAAAACCGGCTATATTACATTATCTGCTAAGAAAGGTGATACCTTCACTATAGTTGCATATGCTGAAGGAACAGCGCCTGCTGTCACATTAACTAAGGTAGATGACAGTACTGTGACAGAGCAACCTACGCCTTCAGAAAATATCACTACATTTGCAAATGAGGATACCCACATTATCAGACTGTTTGCAAGTGATGATGATTTTAAAGTAAATGATGGAGATGATCTTGATAGTGTAACATACGAGATTTCATCAACAAGCGATATGACCATTGCACGTATCTACAGAGGTAACAAAGTAGAATTAAGCGGCTCTGTAACAGGTCTTGATAATGCTGAAGCAAACGCAAAATTAATTTTTACACCTTCTGATGAGACCAGCGATGCTGATCCCGTAGAAGCAAAAATTACAACATCAAATGAAGAATCTACATACACAGCAACCCTGAAAAACGGTGTTGAGTATACAGTATCTGTTGGTGACTGTGACGTTACAGTCGGAGATGATACGGATGCAAATAATACAGTAACTGCTATAAAAAATGATACAAAGAATATCACTATTGAAGCAAAAACCGCTGAAACAGTTATATTAGGTGGCAGCATTGCATTTAAAGACAGCAAAGGCGCTGCTCTTTCAGATACAGATGAAACAGCTGCATTTAACGGGCTTGGAACAATTACTTTTGAGCCTGTTACCGCTGATGCTTCAGATGACAATAGCACAAGAAGCGGTGACAGCGCTGAAGGAACTGTTACGGCAACAGTTAATAAAACTGCTAAGACTTATACAGCAACTCTTGTAAAAGGTACTACATATAAGATGGTTGTAAGTAATGAAACTACTTATAAGAGTATTGCTGTTAGTGGCATAAGTGACTTAAATGCTGTAAAGCTGACAGCTGCTAAAGAGGATGCTGATATTACTATTACTATGAAAGCAGACGATGGTAATGATCCTACCCCATCAGGTACTGCAAGATTTATCTTGGAAGCCAGTGCTTTAAAAGCAGCAAATGAAACTTTTGAAAATGGTCGAGTTGATAAAAAAGTAGGAACCGATGGATTTTTTTCTGTATATTATAAATTAACGGGAAAATCAAGTTGGAAAGATGCTGAAACAGAGTTTAAAGACGGCTATAAATCAAGTGTCGGAATCAATTTCGGCGGTAACGGAAGCATAAGCGATTCAGGCAAGACCAGTCTTGTTGAGTTTACTACTACGGAAGCTGCATATGTAAAAGTATACTGGACATCTGGCGGTGGCGGCACTCGTAAGTTTGTGATTTTGGATAGCGACGGAAATGCTGTTGAGGGTAAAAAAACAGAGTCAGCTGTAGATGCAGGCGGAACTGCGTATGTTTCCACAATTTTATTAGAAGATGCAGGAACATACTACCTTGCTCCTAATGGCGGAAGCAGCAACCTCTATAAACTAACAGTAACTGAGGGACGTTTTGCTGACAATGCATCCCACGGTGATTGGGAAAATGTGGAAGCTCCTGAAATCACAAAAGTTGAAGTATTAGAAAATACTATTAACGTAACAGTAAAAGGAGTTGTTAATTCATCAGGTGATGGTGCAGATCTTGTTACAGTAAAAATGTACAACTCAGATCATCTTGCACTTGATGATCCACAGCCAATTGATGCAAAAGAAAAGGATACACCTACAGGTGCAGATCAGTTGTCAACATTGATATTTACACCAAGTAATTCTGGAAGCTATGCGTTCAAGGCTTTCTTAAGCCGTAATGACGCCGTAGATGAGAATGGAGAAGTAACAGAAACTTACGAAGATAAAACAAGCGCTTTTTCTGCTGCTTATGAATTTAAACTTCCACTCGCTACACCTGAAATTACCACATTGATGAATATTGATGGAGTATATGGTGACGAAGAAGATGAAGAGGGAAATAGAAAGCTGATTAGTGGTGGGATTACAGCAACATGGAGAGCAATAACGGAGGCGGATTACTATATCCTTTATGCAAAGAATGCGGCTGGAACTACGATTAACTCCACTAAGACAGAAGGAACATCCGCTGAGGTACCTGGCTTGACAATTGGTGATACGGTAGCTGTTTCGGTAATTGCATACCGTGAAAATGCAGAGGGAGAAGAGCCAGATAAATCCGCAGAGTCTGAATCAAAGGATATTGAGATTACCGGCGTGAGACCTCATGCTTATACTTTTGATGCTCTGGATTATGCCGACGAAGCTCCAACTGATGAAAGCGGCTTTCAGGCAGCAGGTACCAAATATGGTACTGACGATTATTTTACCGGATTTAAACTGGCAAGTACTCCGGATAAAGGCTTTATATTGAGAAAGAATTCTTCGGGAAGCATTGTTTGGATGCAGCTATACCAAAAGGGCGGTTCCGGCGTTAAGTTTACGGTATACGGAGAAGCTGATGCGACTTTTAAGGTTGCTTCTACAGGCGGCGGCAACTGGTCTGTATTTGCTTTGCAAGATTCAGACGGAAAGTTTGTTGAAGGTACAATTAACGGTTTATCAACTTATACATATGCAGGGGCTCCTAATGCCGGTGCATATTGTACCCAGAATACAGATATCAGCACCATTGAGTATAAGGGATTGAAAGCGGGTACATATACATTCTCATCACCAGAATTAAATGGGGATGATAAAGAGAGTGTTCGCGAAGAGTATAAACGTGGTGGCCGTATCCACAGCATTGCTGTATATGATAACGGTGATATGCCGGAGCGTGGCAGCTGGGACAGTGTCAGAGTCGGTACACCTGAAATTTCAGAAATTAAATATGTTAAAGGCGAATCTGAAATCAAAGTTACAGCAAGTGGCTATATTGGATATTATGGTGCAGATTCCCTGATGGTAGACATGCTTGATTCAGAAGGGAATGCTGTAGAAACGATTATCAAAGCAGAGGACAGCGATGTTACCAAAAACGAAGATGATGAAATCATTAGCTGGACAAATAAACCTCTGGAATTTAGCTTTAAACCGACTGCTTCAGGTAACTATAGCTTCAAAGCAAGTCTTGTGCGAAGCGGCGAAAAAGATATTGTCATGACAGACGAAGTTAAAGACTGGACGGTAAAAGATTTTGTATTACCGCTTGCTACTCCTTCAGTCGGCACTATGACTAATATGGAAGATGATAAGAAGTCAGATTCGGATGCGGATTCAGATACAGAATCAACTGCAAAGTCAGGTGCACTTGAAGTTATATTCTCAGGTGTTGACGAAGCAGATTACTATGTTGTAGCAGCACTCTCTGGCAAAACATTGCTTGATACAGAATATATAGATATTGAGGCATATGAAGACGCAGAGGATGCAGAAAGTCCAGTTAAACTCAGTTCTGTAAAGTCTGAAAAAGAATACACAGTAACTCTTAAGGGATTGCCGATTGGCGACTGCTATGTTACTGTACAGGCATTCAGAAAAACGGACAGTAAGCTTAATCTTGCCGCAACAACTACCACTCTTACAAGAGTTCCTGCGACAGGTGATGAAACAAAAGATACAGTTGATGAGAAAGTTGAAGATACTACTGATGGTAGCAAAGCGACAACTCCAACAGCTGACGGTTTTGCAACTGCAGTAGCACGTTCAAAAACATTCATGCCTTCTGCATCTAAGTATGTAAACGGCAAAACTGCTACAAGATGGTCTCATACTGTATACGGATCTAATACATCACGTAGCAACTATACAAGAAAAGAAGCACTAAATAGGTTAGATGGAGAGTATCCGGTGAAAGACAGTGCCGGCAATATACAGTATGACGAGAAG
>JAAVBM010000020.1 GCA_014803505.1 bacterium
GATTTTGAGCATCTTTTGTTTTTTTTGTAATATTTTTTGAACTTTCTTTTATGAAGACAAGTATTGGAATACTATTTTGTTTTGCGTAATTATATTCCATTTCAGTAAAACTAAGTTTAGTTTTATCATTTATAGAACCATAACAATCACCTATAACCAATACAATATAATCGCTTAAATCAATGATATTTTGTATATATTCAAATGCTTCTCGATTTGAGGAACTAAAATGTTCCATGGCTGCAGGGATATGATTCATATCAAGGATGTTTTCAATAATCTTTTTCCGTTGACTCTGTAAATCCTCAAATGTTGAACTTATAAAAATTTGACATTTTTTCATTTGTAAATTATAACATAAAGACTGTTTTATTATGCAAAATTAGCTAAATGGTTATGAAATAATTAATTATTCTTGACTGATAGTTACTATCAGGTTATAAAATAAATTTATTAAGACCACATATATATTTATAATGAGAAATTGGAGATTATATGGAAGAAGTAAGACTTGATTTGAGAATACCTAATCCGGAAAGAGATAGTGAAGTAAAAAGAAGTTCAGAACTTTGTTTTAAAATTAATCACACATTGCCAACTTCACCGGAATGTAGAAAGATGATTGAAGAATTATTTACTCAAGGTGTAGATAAATCTACAACTATAAATCCGCCGGTATTTGCTTTGCTTGGTAATAATATTAAATTAGGAAAAGGTATTACGCTAATGAACGGCTTTAAATGTATGTCTGCAGGAGGTCTTGTAATTGAAGATAATACATTGGTTGCTCTTAATTGTACAATTTTGACAAACAATCATGATTTTTATGATAGGCCTGTAATTACTTGTAAACCTGTTCATATTAAAAAGAATGTTTGGATAGGTGCAAATGTAACCATTTTACCAGGGGTAACGATTGGAGAAAATGCGATAGTTGGAGCTTGTTCTGTTGTAACCAAGGATGTTCCTGATAACGCAGTTGTGGTTGGTAATCCTGCAAAAGTTATTAAATATATGGATCCGGAAAAATTTAAAGAAAATAAATAGAAAGGAATTTTAAATATGAGTAAGAAAATTTTAATAGTATCATCATCACCAAGAAAAGGTGGAAATTCAGATGTTTTGTGTGACGAATTTTTAAAAGGTGCTCAAGAAGCAGGGCATGATTGCGAAAAAATATTTTTAAGAGATAAAAAGATAAATTATTGTACAGGTTGCGGTTTCTGTGTAACAAATAACAATACTGCTTGTTCACAAAAAGATGATATGGCAGAAATTATAGATAAAATGCTTGAAGCTGATACGATTGTGTTTGCCACTCCAATTTATTTTTACGCGATGGCAGGGCAGTTGAAAACCTTTATCGATAGACTTTGTGCAAGATATACACATCTTTCTAATAAAGAATTCTATTACATTATGGCTGCTGCAGAAAACTCTCCATCAGCGATACAATATGCATTGGGTGAATTTAAAGGCTTAATGGATTGTTTAAATAATCCTGTAGAAAAGGGATATTTATTTGCGGGTGGCGTTTGGCAAAAAGGTGAGGTATTAAATACAAATTACCCAAAACAAGCATACGAAGCCGGTAAAAATATTTAGATTTTTTGACTTCGGAATTTGTATTTCTAAATACACCATTAGTAATAACTTCATGGAATTTCGCAGAAAACTTTTCAAGTTTTTATTATTTATATTGACTTATTATTGATACGATTTTTAAAGAAAGATTTATATGATATATAATATTCTTGCAGTATTTATAGGTGGCGGACTAGGAGCAGTTTTAAGATATGGGATTTCTCTTTTCAGTAAAGCTGTTTTTCAGATGCCAATAATTGGCACCTTATCTGTTAATTTAGTAGGATGCTTATTGATAGGTTATATGTTTGGTTTGACTGTTGATAGGGTTCAAACTCTTTCTCCGGTTTTAAAACTGTTAATTACTGTAGGTTTTTTAGGAGGTTTAACGACATTTTCTACATTTAGTATGGAAGGGTTTGAGCTTATAAAAAACGAGAAGTATTTAATTGCATTCCTATATATATCAAGTAGTTGCATTTTAGGTTTGTTACTTGTTTATGTGGGGTATTTTCTGGCTGGTCACAGGTAGTTTTCTTTAAAGTTTATAAGCAATGCCATGTTTTAGAAACAGTTCATTAAATTTTGTTGAGTTATTCATAATATCCTGCATTTTTAGTGACATAAATATGTGGCTGACCCAACTATAGTAATTAATATTCTCGGCTATGGTTTGCGCTTGTGTGCCTGTATTTTTATAAAATTTTTCAATAAATTTGCACACATCAATTTCTAATTGTTTTGAATTTTCGGATTTTGATATTCTTTTCAATAAATCATTTGAATCAGCTTTGATTTCTTGTTTCGTTTGTTTATCAAAGAGGTCCCCTATCCATAATTGAAAACGTTCTAGAGCATCTGTTATACTGGTCCAATTTTGATATTTTTGTACTGTTTCAATACCGTCAATATTAAAATTGTATTTCATATGAAATGGTACAGCTTCAAATTTTGCTGTGATATTGTTGGTCTTAAGATTATTTTCTTTCATTAAAATAATACTTACTAATCGCATTAACTCTGCATAACCTTTATTTCTATTATAATAGTTGGTTTCCAGATAACTGCCTTTAAAAATTCCTTTACGTTTATCAATATAATATGTATGGTTTGCAATGGGAATAGAATTTTTTGGTTCTAGTATAGATGTAAAAAAGGATTTTTTATTTGATTTTATATAGTTTTGTACTACTACATCTATGGGATTGCTGTGTAGTGCCGATTCAATTCTGATGGGCTTAATTATTTGTACTCCGTTCAGCTCCGTAAATTCGGGTTTAACAAGTTTTATTGAGGTGAAATTTTGACTATTTTGTTGAAAATTATTTATTTTAGGTATGTTCATATACTAAATTAAAAACAAAATAATAAAATTTTGCTAGTATATGAAGGTTTTGGCGTAATTTTCGTTCCTTCGTATTCTTAAAATTATCTGTTAATTTAATTGCTAATAGTTATTTGGCGGATGTTTATATTGTTTAAGTGTTGTTTAATTTTCAGAAAAGAAAGGAGTATTTTATGTTCTATAATGTTTTAAAAGTAAAAGATCTTATTGATTTAGAAGATCAAAAGTTCGACCGTAAAGTTTTGATGGAGAAAGATAATAGTTGTTTGTCTGTTATTGCATTAAAAAAAGATGAAATAATTGATACTCATACTTCAGTTTGTGACGCAGCAGTAATTGTTATTGATGGTGAAATTGAAATTCATTTTGATGCTCAAAAATTCAAAATTGATAAAGGGGAAATGTTGATGTTTAAAAAAGATGCTCATCATAAAGTTGTAGCTTTGAAAGATAGTAAATTCCTCTTGATAAAAATATAATAATATGTTAAAAGTGCGGGATTATTATCCCGCACTTTTTTAATTTAAAAGACTTTAGGTATAAATCTATATTTTACTTTTTCCACGTATTTTTGATATTCTTCATCTTTAATCAAATGTCTTTCTTCAGTTATTGCTCTTAAATAGTAAATATATAGCCATAAGCAAGTTCCCAAGACAAGAATCAATTTTTCAAAGATTGAAATTGAATCTATAAAATAAACCGGAATAGTTAAAAGTACATATCCGCACATTTGCATAGTGTAATCAGGGTGTCTGATTATATTGTATGGAAATCCTGTTACAATTCCGCAGTTGGTAAGATTACCTGATTTTGTACCTAATCTGAAAATTGCAAAAAGTGAACCCAAATGGATTAGAACGATTAGTATATTTAGTACTATTCTTAATCCCAAAATTTCAGCAGGAATTAATTCTTGTGTTAAATATGGAATTAATTTATTTGTTAATAAAATCAAAGGCGGATAGCATATTAAACATGAAATTACACCAAGAGGTGTTGTATCTACAGATTTTACTTTATTTTTGAATAATTCAAGTTCTGTGATATAGCTGAACGCTAATATTAATGTAGTTAATGTTATTGTAAGTTTTGTCCACATATCTGCTGTATCATCTATATATTGAAGTATTCCGTTAAATAATCCTTCTGATGCGGCATATTGATATGCTTGCGAAAACATTTCTCTTAGAAAATCGAAGTTATAATCTAAGGATGTTAAATAGTTGTTGCATAATAGATTTATTGTGTAAACTCCAAAGAAAGCCTTTACAAATAATATCATCATTGATTGGGATTCTTTTTGTGTTGGAGTAATCTTTTCCAACCACTCTTTTGTGGTTAAACCTTTATCAAATTGTCTTTTAAAGTATCTGCATATTGTTAAATTTCTGGACTCTAAAATTGATTGAGGTCTGAATTTTAAAAATATTGGCAGTGCAAAAATAACATATCCCAGGTAATAAATAATAAAGAAAACTATATAATTTAATTTTTCGTTTTCAATTGTTTCGTTAAATAATGGGCAGAATGTAATAACAAAAAGTATTAAACCATATATAACGATAGATGCTAAATAGTGTTTTAATACATCTTTTGTTGAAACTTCGCACGTATTTTTTGTTTGTTCCATGATATATCCCCTCTTCCAATTTCCTTAATTGTATCATGTTTCTTATATCTTGCGCAAATAAATATATTTGGATTTTAACTATTTTGTCTTAAATAGCTTTCTACAAATTCATCTAAATCTCCATCCATAACAGAATCAACGTTTCCAACTTCACAACCTGTTCTGTGATCTTTTACCATTTTATATGGATGGAAAACATAGGAACGTATTTGAGAACCAAAATTTATATCTGCACTTTCACCTTTTATATCCGAAAGTTTTTTTTCGTGTTCAGCTTCTTTTATAGCAAGAAGTTTTGATACAAGAATTTGCATAGCGTATTCTTTGTTTTGCAGCTGAGAACGTTCTTGTTGACATTTTACGACAATTCCTGTCGGTTTGTGGCAAATTCTTACCGCTGTTTCAACTTTATTTACGTTTTGTCCGCCGGCGCCACCAGAGCGCATTGTTGTTATTTCCAAATCATCCGGTGGAATATTTATTGTTTTTTCAAAGTTTTCAATAATAGGTGCAACTTCAACTGATGCAAAACTGGTTTGTCTTTTTCCGTTTGCATTGAATGGGGAAATTCTTACCAGTCTGTGAACTCCTTTTTCTGCTTTTGCATATCCAAAAGCATATTTACCTGATAATTTTACGGTAGCTGATTTTATACCGGCTTCTTCTCCGTCAAGTTTATCGAGTAATTCGGTTTTCCATTCTTTTTTTTCTGCCCAGCGCAAATACATTCGCAAGAGTAAATTAGCCCAATCTTGGGCGTCTGTTCCACCTGCACCGGCATTTATTGTTAAAATTGCATCATCACTATCATATTCGCCGGATAACATTTGTTGAAGTTCAAATTTTTCGAGTTCTTTTTCAAGTTTTTGCATATCTTCAAAACTTGTATTTATCAATTCTGCATCTTCTAATTCCAGTGATGTTTCGCTATCTTCTATTGTTTGAAACCAATTGTTTATATTAGAAAGAAGTTCTTTTTTTTCTTTAATTTCTTGTCCAATCTTTGAAACCCTATTGGTATTTGTCCAAATTTCAGGGTTTTGCATATCTTGTTCCAGAGATTGTAATTCAGATTCTAATTTTTCTGGGTCAAAGACACTCCTTGATTTTAATCAATCGAGGTTTGAGTATATTTAATATTTGTTTTAATTCTGTTTCCATAGAGATTATTTTAGTATAAAAAATACTCTCTTGCAATTAGGGTTAATATGATATAATCATAAAAGAGAGATATTTATATGGAAGTTTTCAATTATATAAAAAAAATATACAGCGAAAAGGGTGCTTTTTCTAATCACATTACTATTTTTTCGATTTTAGGTATTATGGCTATTTCGTTTAATAGTTATTTATCGTCTGTTTTTGGAAATATATATGGCTCTTTTTTTGATTTTATTTCATTGAATCCGATTCAGAATTATTTGCTTTTGGTTGTTGCAACTATGGCATTTATATTTTCTTTAGGGTTTATGTATGGTTTTGTGCATAATGTATTTAAGGGTGAATTCAATCTTCCTGAATCTTCATTATCTGCCTATACAATATTTATTAGAATGCTTCCGTTATTTCTTTGTTGGTCTGTTTATTTAGTTATATTTTCGTTGTTAGGTTTTTCGTTAATTTCAATAACTACATTTTGGTTTTATTTGTATTTTTCTATTCTTATATGTATGCTGCCATTTGTGAATTTGATATACGTATGGTTTGCGAAAGATTTTCAGTATCGTAAGTTATATTTTTCGCTTTCTACTATTTGGAAAGTTTTTTATAAAACATTAGGTGATGTAATATTTTTATCGGCAAAGATTCTTTTATTGAGTATAATTCCTTTTGTCCTCGTTTATTTGATGTTTAAATATTCAGATGCTGTTAATCATCAGACAGTAAAACTTATACTAAAGCTTGGAGCTTTAAGTATTGGTATTTATTTCAGTAATATAATGAATTATCTTTATAATATGGGGTTGGTGAAAATTGTTAAAGAAAAATTGAATTAATTGTTTTCAATTATTTTAATTCTGCCATCGTCTTTAATATCTATAGGTTGTGGTGATTTTTGAAGAATTTCTTTAACGCATTTTGTTGCATCAAAAGAGTATTTTTTAATGATTCTGTCCGGTTGATTCATCATATGGAATCCGTCATTTCCCATTGCACAATAATCATTGATAACTGTTTCATAAAATTTATCAGTGCGTGGTTTATTTATATTGATTTTAACAGTTTTACCTTTAGATGTAATATATTCAATTGATTTGATTTTACCGTTTGTAGTTACTGAGTATTTCAAGCCTGAGGTATAGAAAATTCCAGGTTTATTAGCAATATTCGTAAATGATTGGGCTGCCAATTTTAAACTGTCGACAATTTCTTTTTCTGAATATTTAACCCTATATAATTTGTTTTTAAATGGCATAATATCTGTTAAAATTCTTGTATCAACTTTTCCGGGTTCAAAATAACCGCGCATATTAGATGAGGGAAGTATTACGATATCCGCATTCAAATCTTTTCTTACACAGTCAGCAATAAAGTAAGCGTGTGGATTTGGTTCAATCAAATCATGAGTTAATGGTTGCGGAGCTGAGTTTATGTATCCGTAAGTTTCTCTATTTCCAAACACTTTATCGAAGATATATTTAATCGGAGTATAACGTTTAAAATCTCTGGTTTGACCTATGTTATTTTGAACTTTTTTTATTACACCTTTGCTATCAAATTCAAGGTTTAAAATTCCGAAATTTTTACCATCTCTTCCTGCTTGGGTAATAATTACGGGTTCTCCTGTTTTTGAATAGAATAGATTTTCGCCTTCTTTAACATCAAATAGGAGATCATGTGAGTGACCTCCTAATATTACATCAATGCCTTGTGTTTGGTTTGCAATTATTTTGTCTAAAGTATACCCTAAGTGTGAGAGTAGGATAATTTTATTTATACCTTGCTTTTGAAGCT
Organism: bacterium; assembly: GCA_014803505.1. Taxonomy (GTDB): domain Bacteria; phylum Cyanobacteriota; class Vampirovibrionia; order Gastranaerophilales; family Gastranaerophilaceae; genus Zag111. The sequence continues at coordinate 7,518 of JAAVBM010000020.1, forward strand.
TATTTGCTTCTTTTTGAATATCTTGAACTGTTTCTTTAACTTTATCTACGGAAATCTCTTTTTGTACTGAGCCTTCTTTTGATCTTTTGTATAAGTCTATTGGAGTTGTGCCGATGATACCGTATTTGTGTCCGTTATGTTCTTCTACTACTGAAGCTTGGACTTTATTGTACCAAGGACTTTGAGGACTTATTTTTATATTGCTCGACAGCAGATTGTAGTTAATTTGAGGCAAGATTGCAGTTATTCTATCCTGCATATCATATTCGTGATTTCCTATTGCAGAAGATGTAATACCAAGTTTCTTTTGAAACATTACTGCAAGTTGGTTTGTTTTAAAGTCTTCTCCAATCATTATATCGCCTGAAGATAGTTTTAATGTGTCAACATCTTGCTTATCTTTGTTCAGTGAATCAAATGCATTAGCGGCAGTTACTGTACGCTCCATATTGATTGACTTTCCGTGATAATCATTAATGTAAAATATGCTTGTTTTCACATTGTTGTTTGTCTGGTTGATTGGATTGATCATCTCTGTCTGTCCCTTTAGCATGAAACCATGTGAAAATATTTTTTGCTATTTATTTTTTATGTTTTTTACAATCCTTAAAATTTAGAAATATAAATTTTAATATTATATTTACTTATCTTTATGCTTTTTATATAATTTTTGTAATGATATAAGTGAATATAAGGATATAAGATGAGTACATATTTATTAGAAGTTGGAACAGAAGAGCTTCCATACAGATTTATCCCTCAAGCTATTGAGCAATTGAATACAGGATTTACAAACTTTTTAAATGATAATAAAGTAAAATATTCAGATATAAAAGTTTATGCAACACCTCGCAGACTTGCGGTAATCATTGATGGTTTAGAAAATCAAACTGCTGATGAAGAAAAAATAGTTAAAGGACCTATTAAAACTGTTGCTTTCGATGAAAATGGTAATTTGACTAAAGCTGGTGAAGGTTTTGCGCGAAAAAATAATTTAACTAAAGAGGATTTGTATGTTGAAGATAATTATGTACATGCAAAAATTGTTATCAAAGGAAAATCCATAACTGAATTGTTACAAGAAAATGTTCCTTCTATTTTTATGAAACTTCAAGGTTCCCACTTTATGAGATGGGGATATAACGATGAGAAATTTTCTCGTCCTATTAAATGGATTGTTTCAATTCTTGATAGAGACGAAGTTAAGGTAAAAATAATTGATAAAGAATCTTCTATTTATACCAGAGGACACAGATTTGCTCAACAACAAGTTATCATTGGTGATCCAAAAGATTATATCGAAACAATGAGAAATGCTTGTGTAATCGTTGATCAAGATGAAAGACGTGAACTCATTGTTAAAAAAGCAAAAGAAGAAGCTGAAAAACTTGGAGCAGTTCCATACTATACTGATGATTTGTTAGAAGAAGTAACATTTATCACTGAATATCCGGTTCCTGCAGTTTGTGAATTTGACCCTGCATATCTTGATATTCCAGAAGAAGTTACCGTAACAGTTATGGCTGTTCATCAACGTTATTTTGCTCTTCACAAAGATGGAAAATTGATAAATAAATTTATTACAATGACAAATTATATTGGTAATGAATTTAAAAATATTCAAGCCGGTAATGTTAGAGTTATTAAAGCCAGACTTGATGATGCTGTATTCTTCTTTAATGAAGATACTAAAAAACCTCTTGTTGATTATGTTGAAAGTCTTAAAGGTGTAACATTCCAAAAAGGAATGGGTACTATGTTTGATAAAACTCAACGTTTAATCAATTTATCAAAAGAAATTGCTACAGATTTAAATGTAGACACTAAAGATATAGAAAGAACTGCTTTATTATGTAAGGCTGATTTAACTACAAATCTGGTATTTGAGTTTACCGAATTACAAGGCTTTATCGGTGCAGATTATGCCAGAGTTTCAGGTGAAAACAGTAAAGTTGTTCAAGGTATAAAAGAACATTATTTCCCACTAAATGCGGAAAGTGAAACTGCAAAAGCTATTGAAGGACAAATTGTTGGTATTGCTGATAAAATTGATACAGTTTGCGCTGTATTTGCAGCAGGTAAAAAACCTACAGGTTCTTCTGACCCGCTTGGTGTTCGTCGTGCTGCTTTAGGGGTTATTAGAACTGCTCTCGATGCTAATTTAAAAATTGATATTGATAAATATATTAAAAAAGCATTGATAGCTTTGCCTGTTCAAAGAGATTGCGCAGATGAAGTTTCTGAATTCTTTGTTCAAAGAATGATAATCTTGCTTGCAGATAAATATAATAAAAATATTCTTGAAGCTTGTTCAATCAAGAATCCTCTTGTGGATATTGCAGATTATGTCGAGAGAGTAAAAATTGTTCAAAATTTAAATTCTCCGCAGTTGGTTGAAAATGCTAACAGAGTTATTAGAATTCTAAAAGATACACCAGCAGGTGATGTTCAAGATAAATTCTTTGTAGAACCTGTTGAAAAAGTTCTTTATGATGAAATTTTAAAAGTTGATGAAGGTGTAGACTACAATACTTATCTTGCACAGCTAGAAAATATCAATTCTACTGTTTCAAAATTCTTTGAAGATGTTCTTGTCATGGACAAAGATGAAAATATTAAGAATAATCGTGTTGCATTATTAACATTATTAAGAAAAAAATATGATCATCTTACAGATTTTAGCAAGATATAATTGGACTTGATTAGTATTATTAACTTTTGTAAATAATAAATGTTAAAAAGTCAATTATTTTTTTCAGGATACTTTAAAATTGTACAATAAGGTAGAAACTAAGAGGTAACGTAATGTTTGGCCGAATAAGAAATTTAAAACTGGTTCAAAAATTAAAAGAAAATGTTAGTCCACGATTACGTTGGTTATCATTTTCAAATAAAAATACACTGGATAAAAGCACCACTGATTATTTAGAAGCTATAAGTGGTGTGGATAATCTAAAAACACTTTCTGACGAACAAGAGCTGGAAGCAATGGTCAGAGCCCAACTCAAAGAAGAATTTCCTAATATTGAAAACATGAAATCCTATGAGTTGTTAGTAGATGCTGTAATGCACAACATCCGAAAAAAACAGCTTCAAGCTACCGATAATCTTGATATTGAATAAGATTGTCATCAAATATTCAACCTTATAAAGAGAGTACCCGATAAGGGTATTCTTTTTTATGTTGTTATATTTTATTTTATTTAAAAAGGAGATATTTATGAGTGCAATAATTGGAATTTCTGTTGATAATAGAAGAGAAGAGGCTCAAAAGTTGCAAGATATTTTAACGGATTACGGATGTTATATCAAAACTCGTATAGGGCTTCATGATATGGGTGAATACAAATGTTTGAACTATGGTATAGTTTTAATTGAAGTTATTGATAAAATTAATGAAATATATGATGTGTTAGGTAAACACTGGAAAGTTCAAATTATGAGATTTTAAATTAATTTGACTTATTGTTTTGTAAAAACCCAGAATCCTTTACTATTTGTTGTCGTTATTACTTTTCTGGAGTCTTTTTCTTTCTTTTTTTCTTCTGTAATCTTTTTTTTTTGTTGTTGTGCAATTTTACTTTTATCATTTTTCATTGAGTTAAAAGCACCAGCCATAAGAGTTGTAGTGTAAACGGGAGTTGTATGAGCGTAATCAAATAATATAACTCCGTTTGCTTTCATTTTTCTGGTTTCAAAAATTTGTTTGACTAAATCTTCTGAAGAACCGCCCATGAATGTTACAAATAATCCTGCATATAAATCCGTGCAAGGGGATTTAATACTTATGACATCATTCATCATAGATGCTAACATTTTTGAATCATAGGTAAGAAATAATGGTGTAAACCCGTTAATATAATTTTTAGAAGACCAAGTTCTCCAGTCTTGCTGCTTAGTAGATAGTGCAGAGGCTATATCAGGGAATATAACAGCACTAATATAAACATTTTTTTCTTTTCCTAATTGCCCGATTTTTTTCACAAAATTAGTAACATTATCTCTTCTGTATTGATTCCAATCATACCATTGAACATCTGCGGGAGTGAGTTCTACAGGATCTACTCCATATAACTTTTTGAAATCGTTTCTAGCGTATTCTGTGTAACCCCAAGCATTTAAGTCATTTCCGGCAGATGCATTTGGATATCTTATGTAATCTAAATTGATTCCATCAGGTTTGTAGGTTGTAATTATTTCACTAATTAATTCTTGTAAAAATTCTTGCACTTCTGGATTTGCGGGATCCAAGAAGTATCCATTATGTTCAGATAGTGATTTTGTTGGTTTTTGTGAAGCATAACTTCTTTTTGTTTTATTTCCCCAGTCAGGTCGGACAGAAAGAATACTAGAAGAAGAATATTCCGGAGGTTTATTTCCAACATAGAACGATTGGAACCATATATGAACTTTAATATCTCTCTTATGTGCTTCATTTATCCATATTTTGAGAGGATCAAATTCTTCAAACAACTCATTTTGAACCGTAAAGCCATAGCGGTTCATTGTTTGACTTGGAAAAATTGTTTTTCCATGAAAATATGTTTCTAAAAATATATTATTAAATCCGTTAGTTTTTAGCTTTTCAAGAGTTGCAATAATTTGTTCCGGTGTTTTTTCTGTAGGACGGAGCCAAACACCTTTTAATTCATTTTCAATATAAGGTAGTGAAGTTTTAATTGCCATATTTGCTTCGTCTATTGCTTCTTGAGTATATTGAGTTAATACGGAGCGGTTTTGTTTTTCTTTTTCCGCAATTTTTAAATAATTTTCAGCAGTTTGGATGTGCCCTCCAGGTAATCTGTAATTATAATCTCTAAAAGAATACATATAGTAGTTTATTATAGATTTTGCTTCATTGATTTTTGCTTCTGCTTCAAATGTATAGCTGTCAGAAGTTGTGTAAACAGTTATTGTATTGCTAAAAATATCAACATAAACTTTTGAACCTACTGTAATATTTTGAGTAATCCAGTTTTTTGCTGTGCCATGACCACTGATAACTAAGCCGTTAATAGGTATTGTCGAATCGGCTCCGCTAAGACTTGTAACAATATTCCCTTCGACAATAGCTTCGGTACCGAATTCATTAGTTCCAGTGTGTAATCCGTAGTTTGGAGTGTAAATAACAAGTTTGTTTGCTCCTCTTCCTCCAGGGTAATAGCTTGCGGTTAAAGAGGGATCTATAGTATCAATACGGGTTTTTACTTGCTTAAAAACAACTTCGGACTGATTAAGCATAACAGGTTCAAATGCATTTATACTTGTTATGTCTCTAGAGTAAGTTGGTATGGTTATGAAAAATAAACTTAGTGTTATCAGTGTTAATCGTTTAAAATTCATTTTATTTCTTTCTTTTATTATAATATCCCGTATTTTTGTATCTTAAATCTTCAATTTCTCTGATTTTATCAGGTAATTCTTCGTTTGTGGGTTTTGCCATATAGGCTCGTTTGTAATATTGATTAGCTTTTAATAAGTCCCCTAGCTTTTCATAAATTGTTCCCATTTTTATGAATACTTCATAATCACTTTTAAACCCATTTTTGAAGGCTTTATTATAAAAATAAAGTGCTTTTGTGTACTCTCTTCTTTTATAATAGAAATCTCCAAAATAATAATTTGTATCAGCATTATTTTTGTCTATTTTTAGAGCTTGAAAAAAATAAGCTTTAGCAAATCTATTTTCTTGTTCCATATCGTAAACTCTTGCCATTTGGATAATTGGGTATAAATTATCTGGTTGAGCATGAGTTAATATATGGTATTCTCCGCTAGCCTTTTGCAGGTATTCGGCTCTAAGTTTACTGTCCTCTTCTTTGAGGGCTTTGTTAAAATAAAAATCAGCCAACTGCAAAGTTGACTCTTTATCTATTTTAGAATAATCAATATATGTATTACTGTATTCGATTTCACCAAATTCAGTTGCATTAGATATATTACAACCGAAAGTGCTTTCAAGCATTATGAAAGCACTTAGCAGTAATAATAATTTCTTATAGATCTTCAATACCTGGTGTTGTTTTAGTGTCATGATGGTAGTATGAATAATCTTCAGCTGCAGGATCTGCGTAAACATAAAGTTTTCTCCAGAATTTTAAGAACTTGTTTTGTTTTTTGTATGCAAGTTCATCTTCAGGATAATATTCTTCACCTATTGCTCTGGCTCTGCTTACACTTACAGCATCTGCAGTCTGTTGAGAATATCCGTAATTTTTTAGATAAGCCGGATTTGTAGTTTGGTCCACAGAAATAGCTGCATTTGATTGTAATTGAACTGCTAATGCTATTGCTGCAATTAATAATAATTTAGTCTTCATAGTCACCTCTTTTTGTAACATTATAATAATCTTTTGAGAATGTTGCAATTATATTATAATTTGTTAACAAAAATTTGTCATATATTATTTGTATGATTTCATTATAATTTCTTCTAATTTATCCAACAGCTGATTTTCTGGTACGCGAGCGAGGATTTCTCCTTTTTTGAATACATAACCTTCGCCTATGCCACCGGCAATACCAAAGTCTGCATGGCTGGCTTCACCTGGGCCGTTTACTGCACAACCCATTGTCGCTATTGTTATATTTGCATTAAAGTTTTTAAAACGTTCTTCGACTTTTTTTGCTAACGAAATTAAATCAATTTGTGTTCTGCCACAGGTTGGGCAAGATATAAAGTTGACACCTTTTTGGCGAAGTTTAAGGCTTTTTAGAATTTCAAAACCTGCATAAACTTCTTCTATAGGGTTTTCTGTCAGAGAGACTCTTATGGTATCACCTATTCCTTCAGCTAATAGAGTACCAAGACCCACGGAAGATTTTATCAATCCGTTTTTTAAGGTTCCGGCTTCAGTGACTCCTAAATGGAGCGGATAATCAACTCTCTGAGCCATCAAGCGGTAAGCATCAATAGTTGTCATAACGTCAGATGATTTTAATGAAACTTTTATTTTATCAAAATCAAGTTCTTCAAGAATTTTGATATGTTTCATTGCACTTTCAACCATTTTTTCAGCAAGAGTGATGTTTTTGGCTTGGAGTTCTTTTTCCAAAGAACCTGCATTAACCCCAATTCTAATAGGTATATTTTGTTGTTTGGCAAGGGTAACAACTTTTTCTACATTTTCACGTTTACCAATGTTTCCCGGATTGAGGCGTAGTGCTGAAATTCCATTGTTAATACATTGGATTGCTAATCTGTAGTCAAAATGAATATCTGCAATGAGCGGTATAGGTGAGATTTTTACTAAATCTTTTATGGCTTCAGCTGCATCTTTATTTAAAACTGCCAAGCGTACCAATTCGCATCCTGCGTCTGCTAATTCTTGAATTTGACGAGTTGTTTGTTCAATGTTTCTTGTGTCTGTGTTGCACATTGATTGAACACTTATCGGGTTATTATTACCGATTTTTACATTTCCTATTGAAATTTCTTTTGATTTTCTTCTTTTTATCATAAAATAATTGTAGCACATAAAAATGAGAGGGTTAATATATGAGAATTGCTGTATTATCAGATTTGCATGCTAATGTTCAAGCATTAGAAGCTGTTATGAATGATGTGATAAGTCAAGGATGTGAGCATGTATTTTGTCTTGGTGATCTTGCATTAGCGGGACCTCAGCCAAAAGAAGTTGTAGATTATGTCATGGCTCAAGATACGTGGACTGTAATTCAAGGTAATACAGATAAAATGATCGCTCAATATGGTCCGGAAGTTGTAGAATTTCTTGAAGCTCAATATCCGATTATGGCTAATGCTATGAATGATGATGTTTTAGCTTTAGATAATTCTCATAGAGCATATTTAGGCGGTTTACCACCTCAATTAAGTTTAGATATTGAAGGTTGTAGTGTGCTTCTTGTACATGGTTCGCCGCGAGCTAATAATGAAGATATTTTACCGGAAATGCCGCTTGAAATTGTTGAAGAAATGATTGAAGGTACCTCTGAAAAATTGATTCTTTGCGGACATACTCATGTTCCTTGCGGTTATCAGACAAATACAGGACAAACCGTTGTTAATGTGGGCAGTGTTGGACGCCCTATGACTCAAAATCCTAAAGCGTGCTATGCAATTATTGATTTTGCGCACAGTTCTTTTGAGTTAAAACACAGATTTGTTGATTATGATAATGTTTTGGCGGCAAATATTATGTCTCAACGTAATTTTATTGGTGCTGACAGATTATCTGATATATTATTAAATCCGGTTGAGCGTCATATTTAATATGCTATATTATTAATATGGAAGATTTAAGCGCAAAATATAATGATTTGAAATTTAAATATCGAGGAATATTTTTAGAAACTGCTAAGAAAATTCAAGATGAGATTTCTAAATTAAAGCCAGAGGGTTTTGTCGGAGATATTTTTGAATCTTATGCAAAAGATTCTTTAGGTTTTCAATGGCAAGAAGCTGTTCTTTCATTGTTAAAAGCTTATTATTCTGACAAAATTCCAATGCAGATATCTGAAATAAAGTCTTTGCGAAAATCTTTTAGTTGTATAGGTTGCGGTACGTGTTGTAAACTGGCATGTAGTGAGTTTTCGCCTGAGGAATTGGAAATAAAAGCTCGTTATGGTGATGATTTTGCAAAACAGTTTTTGCAAACATTTGTTCCGTATCATTCTCAAAATAAAGCGGCTGAAATTTTTCCTGAATATATAGAACTATTAGCAAAACAGAATGAGCATGGGTATTATTTTTATCATTGCCCAAAAGTTACAGAGGATAATAAGTGTCCGGATTATCAAAACAGACCTCAGATTTGTAGAGATTTCCCTGATAATCCTCTTGCATTTTTACCTTTAAAGTGTGGGTTTATGAATTGGAAATTGCAATCTGAAAATATTTGCCTTAAACTTAATGCTGAAGCCGAAATTATAAATTTTTACAGGCAGAAAATAAAGGAATCTCAAAAAGTATGAAAATTTTATCAGGACTTAACTTAAATGAAATAGAACAAATTACAGATGAACTTGGGGCGACTAAATTTAGGGCCAGACAAATTCATAATTGGATTTATCTTAAATCTGTTAAATCAATTGACGAAATGACAGATTTATCTATAAAGTTTAGGGAAGAATTAAAAAAAGTAGCTAAAGTAACGGATATTCAAATTAAAGTTAAACAAGTAAGTTCTGATGGTACAATAAAATATTTGTTGCAGTTTCCTGATGGCGAATGTGTTGAAACTGTTTTAATGCGTTTTGATAATCGTGCTAATTTAACAGCTTGTGTTAGTTCTCAGGTTGGTTGTGCAGTTAATTGTTCTTTCTGTGCGACCGGTAAGCGCGGATTTATTAGAAATCTTTCATATAAAGAGATTATTGAACAAGTTTTGACGATACAACGAGATACAGGACTCAAAGTTACTAATGTTGTATTTATGGGGCAGGGTGAACCTTTATTGAATTTAGATAATGTTTTGAAAGCTATGGATATTTTTAATGAAAATTTCCAAATTGGTGCAAGACGTTTAACTGTTTCAACTTCCGGTATTGTTCCACAGATTCGAAAACTTGCAGATTTAGATATGCAATCAACTCTTGCTTTGTCGCTTCATGCTCCAAATTCTCAAATCAGAAGTAGGCTTATGCCTATTGAAAATAAATATAATATGGATGAGTTACATAAAGCTTTGAAATATTATGTAGAAAAAACTGGTAGAAGAATTACTATTGAGTATTTGTTAGTTAAAGATTTGAATGATACTGTTGAAAGTGCCAAGCAACTCGCTGCATATCTTAAAGATATTAAATGTAATATAAATCTTATACCTTATAATCCGACTGAAAAAAATGATTATAAACGACCTTCCAATAATGCTATTATGAAGTTTAAATATTTGATGGAGCATTCCGGTAAAAAAGTTACCGTTAGATTAGAGCGTGGTGCAGATATAGACGCTGCGTGTGGGCAATTACGCGGTAAAGTTGATTAGTTAGGGGTATTATTCTTTATACTCTAAGGTTGATTCATCAAAATCTATATTATCAATATTTTTGAAAATGCTATCAAGTTCTTGTTTTTGATTCTGAATTTCTTGTTCGTATTTATCTAAAATTCTATTGACGTTATTTTTGTAGTTGTTTAGTATAACTTGACTTCCGCCATAAGCCATAACAACACTGGTTAAAGCTCCAGCTGCATATAGTTTCATGATTCTTTCCGGAGTAAGTCTATCATTTTGGGGTATTTTGTTATTTTTATGTTTTTGTTTAAAATTTATATTGTTATTGTTGCTATAGTTGTATGAATTTTTTGAAAGTTGTGAGATTTTCATTATTAGTCAGTCCTTAAGTAATATATTTCCTAATATTGAAAAACTCCTAAAAATAATATTTGCGTTTATTTATTCTACTGTTCTAATGTTGGAATTCTTATTTCAAATTGAGTTTGATCTTTGCCTGATTTTGTGAGCTCTAAAGTTGCATTTTGATCTTTTAAATAATTTTTGCAAATATATAATCCCAGTCCGCATCCTGTTTTTTTTGTTGAATATCCTTCATTGAATATGTCTTTTTGTTTTTCTTTAGAGATTGGTTTGCCGTTGTTGCAAATTTTTATAACTCCTGTTTGGTCTTTGATTTCTGCAAGAATTTCTATTTTACCTTTGATTTCGATAGATTCAATTCCATTTTTTATAATGTTTACTATGCTTGCAAGCAAACGGTTTTCGTCTGCTGATATAAGAGCAGTGTTTTTTACAAAGGTGTTAATTTCAATATCTTTTTCGCAAATGTATGCTTTTGATAGTTCTGAACTTTTTTCTATTATTGTTTTGAAGTCAATAATTTTAGGTTTTGAATTATTAAGGGATTTTAAGTCTAAAAGGTTTGAGCCGATTATTTGTATGGATTTTTGAATACAATCAATTGCATTATCAATTGATGAGTTTTTGATACCATTTTTTTCTAAGTTTTTGCGAAGTATTTGCGAATACATGTCGCATATTGATAAATGATTTCTTATTTCGTGTGATACGCATCTTATTTGTTTTTGTAATTCATCTTGTTTGATATCGGTTGTCATTTTAATTTACCTTTTGTTTGTTTAAAATTAAAGGGTTCGCAAGAAATATGCAGAACCCTTTTCATCTTATTGTGTCAGATTAGTTATACTGTTGTAGTCATTGCAGATGTAGCTTTGCTAGGTTTGAAACCGTGGCTTAATGCATACAATACTGCGTTTGTTCTGTCATTAACTTGTAATTTTTGGAAAATATTATTTACGTGAGTCTTAACAGTAGTTTCTGATATAATTAGTTTTCCTGCAATACTCTTGTAGTTAATACCTTCGGTTAGTAGTTCAAGAACTTCGTTTTCTCTCATAGTTAAGCTTGCAAGTAAGTTTTCGCCTTCTGACGCGTTTGATTCTTCTTTTGCTGTTGTTTGGAAGTATTCGAAGAATCTTGTAGATAACACTGCCGGAAGATAAATTTTACCTGCTGCAACTTCTTCGATTGCATCGATAAGTTTAACGGAAGCCATTGTTTTTAGAACGTAACCTTTTGCACCAAGTTTCATTGCTCTGTAAATTAAATCTGAATCATCGTAACCGCTTAATGCAATAATTTTTGTTTGTAAGTTTAACTTGTTGATTGTTTGAATTGCTTGCAAGCCATCTTTTTCCGGCATATTTATATCCATCAATACTACATCGGGATTGTATTTTTTGATTAGATTTATACCTAAGTTTGCGCTTGTTGTTGTTCCAACAACATCGTAGCAACTTTCAAGGTTAATTAATTCACGAATGCCTCTTAGGTGATTTGCATTATCATCAATTAATACAACTCTTAGTTTTTTGTTAAAATCTCTCATTATTATTCTCCCGTGTTTTTAATTGCATATCTTCTACACTTTATATACTAATATTTTTGTAGGGTTTTTAAATCCATGCACTGATTGATAAATTGCTTTTGCAAGATTGAAGGTGTTATCTAAACCTAAAGATTTAGAGATTTTCTCAATCATGCTCTACATCATGCTTTCGCCGCATGATTGAAATTTTTTTTGTCAATATTTCTAATAATTTAATTGAAGGATATTTTTTTATAAAAAATAGTTTAAAAGGGGTAAGATTTCTTACCCCTTTGTTTGTATTTGAAATATTGTTAATAGTTTATTTTTGATGCTCGATCCATTTCTCTTTTTTGGTCTTTTTTTGCGATGTCATCACGCTTGTCGTGTAGTTTTTTACCTTTAGCAAGACCAATTTCGACTTTTGCAAAGCCTTTTGTAATAAAAACTTCTAACGGAACTATTGTATAACCATCTTTTTTTATTTTTGAATGCATTTTTAGTATTTCTTTTTTTGTTAAAAGAAGTTTTCTTGTACGTTCAGCTTTGTGATTGTATCTGTTGCCTTGTTCGTATGGTGAAATATGACAGTTATATAGATAAATTTCATTATCTTCAATTCTACAGAAACTATCTTTTAGGTTGATCGCATTTTTGCGTATGGATTTTATTTCGGTTCCGGTCAAAACAATTCCTGCTATATATTTTTCAAAAATAGTATAGTCATGAAATGCTTTTCTGGTTGAGGTTATAATCTTTTTTTCCATAGCTTAATTATAACACGGAGTTTTTAATTTTACTATTCATACAAAAAGCAATTGCATTTATGTGTTTCTGAGAAATTAATAATTTGTGGAATATCAGTTTTGCATATTTCCATAGCAAAAGGGCACCTTGTATGGAATTTACAACCTTTGGGCAAGTCTTCCGGTGATGGTAGTTCACCTTTGAGATGTATTTGTTCTTGTTTATTTTCAGAATTTAATTCAGGAACAGAACTTAATAGAGCCTTTGTATATGGGTGTTTTGGATTATTGAAAATCTCTTCAGCTTTGCCGATTTCTACAACTTCACCAAGATACATAACTGCTATCCTATCTGATATATATTTAATTACACTAAGATCGTGTGAAATAAACAAAAATGTTAAATTATAGTCATTCTTTAGTTGTTTCAGTAAATTTATAATTTGTGCTTGGATACTAACATCCAGTGCACTGACGGGTTCATCTGCAATAATAAATTCAGGTTCAAGAATTAGAGCACGAGCGATTGCGATTCTTTGTCTTTGACCACCGGAGAATTCATGAGGATATAAATCAAGGCAATTGGCGTCTAATCCAACTTTAGAAATTTTTTCTTGTATAATTTGGTTAATTTCTTCTTTTTGTAATTTTGTATTTATTTTCAAAGGTTCTTCCAGTATTTCACGAATTTTCATTTTCGGATTCAGGCTAGAATATGGATTTTGAAAAATAATTTGGACTTTTTGGTAGAAGTTTTTTAAATCTTCTTTTTTTACTAAATTTAAAATATTGATATTGTCTAAAACTATTTCACCACTTGAAGCTTCTGTTAACATCATAATGGTTTTAGCCAGAGTCGATTTACCACATCCGGACTCTCCTGCAATTGCAAGAATTTCTCCTTTTTGAATATTTAAGGATACTCCGTTAACAGCGTGCACAGTTTGTGGAATCTCAAAGACTCCTTTTTTTGTTGTGTATTCAACTTTTAAATCTTTAATTTTAATTAAATTTTCGGTCATAAATATAATACTATTTTATTTTACGAGAAAAATCTATTCTCCTAAGAGTGTATTATCAATAAGTCTTACTCCGCCGACTTTGCAGGCAATAAACACTCTGGTAGTATCATTTGCAGTATTTGTTTCTTCTAGGTTTTCTTGATCCAGAAATTCCAAATATTCAAGGTCATGTTTGTCTGTTAAAAACTGGTATGCTGTTTCTTTTAGAGCTTCAACATCTGTTATTCCTTTTTTGTAGCAATTTTTTATATTGCTTAGAATTTTATTTAATACCAAAGCTTCAATTTTATTGTCTTCAGAAAGATATTTGTTTCGTGAACTTAAAGCTAATCCTGAGTCTTCTCTTATTATTGGGCAAGGTATAATTTGAACCGGAATATTCAAGTCTTTAACCATTTTTTGAATAATTATAAGTTGTTGTGCGTCTTTTTCACCAAAGAATGCATAATCAGGTTGAACGATGTTGAATAATTTATTAACAACGGTGCAAACGCCGTCAAAATGACCAACTCTTGATTTGCCACACAACTTATTTACATAGAAAAATGGTGGTATAACATATGTTAAAAAATCATTTGTACGCATTTGATTTTCACCATACATTTCGGTTGGTGATGGTGCAAATACAATATTTACACCTGCTTTATCGCAAAGTTTTGTATCTTCATCCAATGTTCTTGGATATTTGTCTAAATCTTCTCCGGGGCAAAATTGAATTGGGTTTACAAATACTGAAACTACAACTTTATCACATTTTTCTACAGCTTTTTTTATTAAGCTTAAATGTCCATTGTGTAATGCTCCCATTGTAGGCACCAATCCTACGGTAAGACCTTCTTTTTTCCATTGTTTTACACAATATCTAACATCTTGTATTGTATGAATTAGCATAATAATTGCTCTCCTTAATTAAAAAACTTCTTTTTCTGAAGGGAATTTCCCGCTTTTTACATCTTCGTTATATTGCTTAGCGCAATCTAAAATTAAACTTTTCATATCGCCATATTTTCTTGCAAATTTTGGGGTAAAATCTGAGAATTTGCCGAATAAATCGTCACTTACTAAAACTTGAGCATCACAGAATCTTCCTGCACCGCAAGATATTGTCGGAATGGAAATGTTTTCGGTAATATATTTACCGCAAGATTCGGGAACCATTTCGAGAACTACTGCAAATACTCCGGCTTGTTCAAGTTTTTTTGCTTGAGCAAGGATTTCTTCCGCAGCTTCTTGAGTTTTTCCCTGAATTTTATACCCCCCGATTGTATTTAGAAACTGTGGAGTAAATCCAAGATGACCGATAACGGGGATTCCTGTTTCAACCAAACGTTTTATAACTTCTAGAATATAGTCGCTGAAACCTTCGATTTTTACTCCGTTAGCACCAAGTTTTATCATATTTCCGCAATTTTTGATTGCTGTCGGAATATCAGTGTGGTAACTTAAAAATGGCATATCAGTTATTACCATTGCTCTTTTTACGCCTTTTGCTACAGCTTTTGTAAATATAGCCATTTCATCAACACCGATACTATTAGTGTTTTCATAACCTAACGCTACCATCGCTAAGCTGTCACCTATTAAAACAATATCGGTTCCTGCTTCATCTATATATTTTGCGGTTGAATAATCGTAAGCGGTTAATACAGAGAATTTTTCTCCGGATTGTTTTAAGTTTTTAATACTATTTACTGTTACTTTTGCCATTATAGAGCATCCTTCGATTAAGCCTTTTTACTTTGCTTTTTAAACCAATAATAAATAGATCTTGCAACTCTGTTAGAACTGTGTCTTACCAAACCTTCTTTGCTGTCTAATATTAGTTTTTTTGCGCAAATTTTTATACCAAGCTTTTTAATTTCATTTGCATCAAGCTTAACAGGATAAGATCCTGCTTTTTGGTATTTGTCTGCAAGGTTATCAGGTAAATAATCATTTACAAGAACTGCATCGACAATTTTGTCAGAACCGGCATGGGCAATTAAAGCTTTAAGGTGATCTGAAACTTTATAATCATCAGTTTCTCCCGGTTGAGTCATAATATTGCACACATATATTTTAGGTGCATTTGATTTCGCAATTTCTTCTGCAATTTCTTTTATTAATAGGTTTGGAATTACACTTGTATATAAACTTCCCGGTCCTAAAATAATAAGTTCAGCATTTTTTATAGCTTCTATTACTTCAGGTAAAGCCTTACAATTTGCAGGTTCTGTAAATAGTTTTTTAATTTTTCCGTTAGCTTCAGGAATTGTTGATTCTCCGTGAATAATTCTTCCATCTTCCATCTCAGCCACAAGTTTCATATCATCCAGAGTAGCAGGTAAAACTCGTCCTCTAATAGAAAGAACTCTTGAAGATGCTCTAACTGCAGAAACCATATCTCCGGTGATATCGTACAACGCAGTGATAAACAAGTTTCCGAAGCTGTGGCCTTCCAAACCTGTTCCGTTATCAAATCTGTATTTGAATAATTTATTAACTAAATCTTCGTCATCAGCCAAAGCTGTAATACAGTGACGAATATCGCCAGGAGGAAGTATACCCATTTCTTCTCTTAGTCTTCCAGAACTTCCGCCATCATCACCAACGGTTACAATTGCTGTTAAATTGTTAGTAATATTTTTGACTCCGCTCAGTAGCATTGACAATCCAGTGCCGCCACCTACAGCAACAATTCTCGGACCTCTGTTTAATTTTCTTCTTCTGTATAAATTTTCTAAAAGTACATCGTTGTTTTTATCTTCATCTAAGTCTAAGATGGATAAATTGGTTTTTTGCCAACCTTTAAAAAATATTGCTGCACCTATCATTACTATGCCAAAAGCTAACCATTCGGTTGAAATTTTAGTGGCAACTTTGCTTATAAACTGCATAGTGTTATAGATTGGCTGCAAATCAAAGAGTATTAAAATGCCAATGGTCATAAGTGCAGTGCCTACAAATATAAGAGCAAACCATCTTTTTACTTGTAATCCGGGTATTAACCATCCTGCTTGTTTTGGCATTTTTATTTTCTTAATCATACTTATCCCTTTTTTACTATTCTGTATTAGTCGGCTATTTATTCAACCCATCCTGATTTTTGAGCGTTTCTATAATTGAATGGAAGCGGTTCTGTTATTTCTCTTGCTTGAATAATCAATTCTTTTGCATTTGATAATTTATTTGAGAAGTGGATAGAATCCGCTCTAACAATTGTTTTTCCGCCAACATTGTTTGAAACTTGAGAATTTTGTAATAAATCTCTGAGTCTTTGGATTGAAATATTTGTGTTTTCTAAATCTCTTGCTGAAAAATCTATGTTTCCGTTTTGATCATAGATTTTTTCAAGATGAACTTCGTGTGCAACTTGAATATTTTCTTCCTCTCCTGCAATTGCAAGATTTTCTCCTGTTGCTCCATAATAAACAAGCCATTTAGAACATTTTCTTATTGCTTTTGCAATTGTTTTTGATACTTCTAAATTTTCAGCAGCTTGTCTATATAATGCACCGTGAGGTCTTACGTGTTCGATTTCCATACTGTAAGCTTTGGCAAATGTCATAAGTGCTCCAACTTGATACATAACTAAAGCTTCTAATTCTTCAGTATCCAGATCCATTTGTCTGTATCCGAATCCTTGAATATCATCGAATCCGATATGAGCACCAACAACAATATTTTTTTCTTTTGCTTTTAATAAAGCTTCTTTTATTGTTAGCGGGTCTCCGGCATGAAATCCACAAGATATATTAACTGAGCTTACATAATCTAACAATCCTGATTCTGAGCTGTTTTTATAAATCCCGAAACTTTGTGCTAAGTCGCAGTTGAAATCGATATTCTTGATTGATTTTCTCTCTAAAACATTTTGCATAATTTTTAA
>JAAVBM010000021.1 GCA_014803505.1 bacterium
CTCCAACCAATAATGTTCATGAGTTATACATTCGTAAATACGTTCGATTATACCAATGCAGCCGGCGTAAAAATAAATGCAAGTCCGGCCCATAGTATCCAATTGAATCCAAGCGTAAGATTTATCGCCAATGCCAAAAACGGTTGGCAGCCATACGCAAGCGTAGGAATGGTCTGGAACGTAATGAATGAAAATAAAGTAACAGCAAATGCAGTTCGCTTACCGGAAATGAGTATGAAACCATACGTAGAATACGGAATCGGTATCCAACGAAACTGGAAAGATAGATTCACAGCCTTCGGTCAAGCAATGCTTCGCCACGGAGGCAGAAACGGTGTAGCATTAACCGCAGGTTTCCGTTGGGCAATTGGTAAGGACTCATCAACAGAAAAAGTACAAAACACTTCAGAAAAACTAACAAGTGCACGAACAATTCTGAAACAGATGAGCGAACCACAAAAAGTTGTTCTAAAAAAACAAAACACAATGACAACAAAAGTTGCTACAGTGAAACAATTATAAAAATAGAATCAGGTTTTGAAATTTATTCAAAACCTGATTTTTTATAAAATTTTGCATAAAAATAGCCGTCATAACGGCTTATTCGGTAAAAGGTTAGTGTAGGAGAAAATAAAGAAAAAGAAAATGGTTGTGTACATGGTATATATTCCCAAATTTTCTCTAAAAATAACATGAATTAGATGAACTTTTACAATTCTTAATGTTTTTATAAAAATATATTCTTTATCGGCAAAATTATTTACTGGATGAGGTAATAATTTGCATTCTGTCTTTTTTTTAGTAAAATATTACTATAAATATAAGGGGATAAAATGAGAATAGAGGCAAAAAATTTAATAAAAATATATGGGGATAGAAGTGTTGTTAATGATGTTTCTTTCAACATAAATAAAGGAGAAGTTGTTTGTCTTTTAGGTCCGAATGGTGCAGGTAAAACTACAACATTTTATATGGTTGTAGGACTTGTTAAGCCGAATAAGGGCAGTATTACTCTTGATGGAAAAGAAATTTCTTCTTGGCCAATGCATATTAGAGCAAAAGCAGGTATTGGATATTTGCCTCAAGAAGCGTCAAGTTTTAGAAGTTTGTCTGTTGAAGATAATATTAAATTAGTATTGCAGATGAATGATAAGCTTACTGAATGTGAAAAGAAGAAAAAATTAGAAGAATTATTATCAGAATTCGGTGTAACCAGATTGCGTTCTGCTTCAGCAATTTCTTTATCAGGTGGTGAAAGACGTCGTGTTGAGCTTGCGAGAGCTCTTGCTGCAAGTCCTGATTTTATTCTTTTGGATGAACCGTTTACAGGTATTGACCCTATTGCTATTGGAGAAATTAAAGATAATATTCGTAAATTGTCTGAAGATAAAGGTTTAGGTGTATTGATTACTGACCACAATCCGAAGGCGACTTTGTCTATTACTGATAGAGCTTATGTAATTTTTGATGGTAAAATTAAAATTCAGGGTAGGAGTGAAGAAGTTGCTGTTGACCCTGTTGCTAAAGAATTTTATCTTGGAAAGGATTTCTCTTTATAATGAAATTTAAATTTCCAAGAATAACTATTTATGACAGATATATTTTTAAACAAGTTGCGATGGCTTCTTTAGTGGCTATTCTTTTGTTTACTATTGTTTGGATTGCTCCTGAGATATTGTTGAATACTATCAAAGGCGCTTTGGCAGGAAATTATGGCTTTAAAACAGCAATTCTTTTGTTGTTTTATGAATTACCGAAAATTCTTGATAAGGCATTTCCTGTAGGTTTGTTGTTAGGAACATTATTTACTTTCGATAAGTTAAGTAAAGATTCTGAAATAACTATTTTTAGAGCTGTTGGTATGTCTTTTCCAAGAATTATTGCTCCTGTAGTTGTTTTGAGTTTAATTTTTACTTTTCTATGTTTTTTGACCGGAGATAAAGGTATTCCAATGGCAGCTGATAAAATCCGTGCTATTCATGGTGCTGTTCGTACTGCGCAGTATATCTATACTCAAAAAGATAGTACAGGACATCCGTTAAGATCAATTATTGTTTCTCAATCTCGTGATAAAGAATTGGAAAATGTAATTGTATTAGATTTTTCAAGTCATGTTTATCAAGATGTTCATCAGTTATCGAATATTTATTCTGCTCAAAGAGGTCATATTTACGATGATCGTTGGGAATTAGAGGATATTACTAATTATAATATTTCTAATGATGGTATATATATTGATATTAATCATTTGGATAAAATCAATGTTTTGGAAGGTGATTCAGCTTCTAAAGCCTTTACGTTGATGACATATTCTACTATGAAAGAACGTGACATCAATAATAAAAATTTAAAAAAATATATTAAACTATTAAAAGAAGAAAAAGTTTCTGAAGAATATAACGGAACTTTAAATAAATATTTTCAGAGATTTTTCCATCCTTTTGTATGTGTATTGTTAGCTATCTTGGGTTGTTTGTTAGGTTTTAGTAAACCTAGAGAACAAAGATTAGTTGGTTTTACAATTGCTATCGGATGTATTTTTGTTTATTATATTACGTTACCGTTTTTCGATTTATTGGCAGAAAAAGAAATTCTTCCGCCGCTTATAACTGCAACGTTTCCAACTATTGCATTTTTAGCTGCGATTATTGGATTCTACAAATCAAAGGATTTATAATATGAAATTAATGAAAGTATTTTTGGGATTATTTTTGGCAATGTTATTAACTTCACCTGTTTTTGCTGCAGGCGATATGAATATTAATTTTGATAACGGAGTTTATCATATCGTTTTGAAAGGTGAAAAAATGAAGAAAAAAATTAAATTTGTTTCTTCTGAAGATTTGATTACAAATAGAGAAGCTCATATTAAAGGTAATGCTACATTAACTATTAATGCCGGCTTTTTTGATCCGAAAAACGGAAAAACAATTTCTTATATTGTAACAGACAGAATGACAACTGCGGATCCAATGTTTAACAATTCTTTGTTGGCAAATCCTTTCTTTAGAAAAAATATGAATAAAATATTAGATAGAACTGAATTTCGTATTATGCAATGTGGTAATAAGTTTCAATATGATATAGTTTCTCACAAAGCAAATATTCCTTTTGGTTGTTTTGTAATAACTTCTGCACAAGGTGGTCCGCTGATTTTGCCGGAATTACATTTGGAAGAAGAAGGTTTTATTGTTAAAAATGCAGAAGGTGAAGTTGTTAGAGAATCTGCTTCTGTTTTGCACAAAACTTCAAGAACAATTATTGGAACAAAAGGTTTAGATGAATGTCATATCTTTATTATTACTGATGATAATCCTATGGATATGTATGAAGTTCAAAAGCTTTGTCTTGAACACAAATTGGATAGAGCAATGGCATTCGATGGTGGAAGTTCTACATCTATGAATTATAAAAACAAAATTGAAGTCATTTCGAAAAAAGGTGACGGTGCAGGAAGAATGCTTAAGTCATTTATGTTAGTTTATTAAAAAAAAAAGAGGTTTTATTAACCTCTTTTTTTTGTATAAAAATATATAGAAACAAAAAAAATTCCGTTTAATACGGAATTTTTTAGAATTAAAAAAGGCGACACCCAGATTCGAACTGGGGGATAAAAGCTTTGCAGGCTTCTGCCTTACCACTTGGCCATGTCGCCACTCGTATATTTAATATACGTGATACATAACAAGATGTCAAGATGGCTATTTTGAATCATGTTTAGAAATCAAATTTTTCATAATTTGCTTTGCTGTTTCTAATTGAACATCTTTTTTTGCAATAATGTCTTCTTGAGTAAATTTTATTTCTATATCTGGAGAAATACCTTTTTTGTTAATATCTTTTCCTTTAGGTGTAAGATATTTTGCAATTGTAAGATTTAATCCTGTTTCATTAGGCATTGGAATAATTTTTTGAACCATTCCTTTACCGTAAGTTGTTGTGCCTATAATTTTAGCTTTGTGGTAATCTTTCATTGCACCGGAAAGAATTTCACTTGCACTTGCGCTTGCTCCGTTAACTAAAAATATAATAGGTTTTTTTATCTCCAAATTTGTATCTTGAGCCATAATGTCGTAGTGATAACCGTTTCTTCCAACAATGCTGACAAGTTTGCCTTTATCAATAAATAAATTAGCTATGAAAATTGCATTGGTAAGAAGTCCGCCGGTGTTTCCACGCAAATCAACAATAAGTCCTTCTGAATTTTGGGTATTTTCAAGGGCTTCAAGAAACTCATTTGGGGTAGAACTACTGATAAAGCTTGAAATTTGAATATAACCAATATTCTTATCAATAGAACTTTTTACAGTTTTAATTTTAATTTCTTTTCTGATAATTTTTTTATTTAATTTTTCATTTTCTCTTAAAATATCTATACTGACAAAAGTATTCACAGGACCTTTAACCAGATTTGATACTTCGGCAAGGGATAATCCGCTAACTTTTTTATCATCGATGGCAAGTATCACGTCATTTGGTTTTAGGTCTGCAAATTGTGCAGGAGTATCTTCGATAACGCTTATAATACGAATTTTGCCTGCATCATTTGCAATATTTACACCTATTCCTGAAATTTTTGAGGTGATTGATGTATTTTGTTCGGCAAATTCTTCTTTTGTCAGATATCTTGAATATGGATCATCCAAACTTGCGAGCATTGTTTCTATAGCAACTTTGGCATCTTCTTCTGTTTTAATTTTACCTTGATAACGATTTTTCCATCTGGACCAGTGTTGATGATTGAAATTCGGATCATAATATTCGTTTTTTATTGTCTGCCAATTTTTTTCATAAAGTTTTTGTGGTGAAACACGGGTTACATCAACAACTTTCTGATTTTCATTCAGCATAGGGTTGTGAATAGACAGGTAAAAATAGTTTGCTGCAAATAATGTTGCGGCTGCTCCTACCAAAAATATCAATGCTTTAAACCTGCGTCTCATAGTTATAATTTAACATCAAGGATTTTTGATAATCAATATACTTTATATTTAAAACAGGTATTTATTCAAAAATCTTTATAAATTATCAAATCCAGGAGAATAAGATGGAAGACCTTTATAGCCGGAGTTAGATAAAACAGCTTTTTTGATATATTTGTTAGTAAAGTTTCCTTTTTCCAAAAGTCTTTTTAGAGTATTTTCGCGTTTTACAAGAGAATGTTCTTCTTGATTACTTTCGGGATAAAGTTTTACGATTTCGTTCCAAACGAATGCTTCCATTGTCCAAGCATAAGTTTCTTCTGCAAGAGAGTTAAATTCATCCTGATGGAGAGCTTCGTGAGCCAAAAGTGCTGCAATAGCACCTGCTGGAGCATCTTTATGTTTTTTATTGATATAAATGTATAAATTTTTTCCTTTTTTCCAGCCTAAGGCGTCAAAAGTTGCATAATCCTGATTGATTTGACCCAAGTCTCTAAATTCTATTTTTACAGGTTTTTGAGAAAGATTATTACCGAGAATCGCATTTCTGGAAAACATTCCTTCCGTATCTTTTAACATATCCAATGCGACATAGAAAACTTCATCTTTGCCAATATCTTTGTAGCCTGGGGTAATTTGTTTTATGTATTGTGGGGTGTATTTAGCCGGATACTGGTTCGGAACAGTCATTTCCTGCTGGATTGCAAAAACCTCTGTCCCTAACATTGCTGTTAAAACAGTTATACTTAATATTCGCGTTAATAATTTTTTTACTTTCATACTTCTCAAACCTCTCCAATTAAACTGATAATATAGTATTATATTTATGTTTTTTTGGAAATCAAATTAATTTTATTTTTTTCGATTTAATTTTACAAGTTCAGAATACATAAATTTGTATTTATTAGTATTATCAAGATTTTCTGCTTCGGAAATATATTCCAATGCGGTTTTGTAATCTTCTTTTAGCTTGTAAAAATCACTCATTTTAGCATAATACTTTGCATTATTAAGATCATAAAGAATTGCACGTTTCATGCATTCAATAGCTTCTTCAAGATCATCAGTTTCGGCTCTGACAAGAGATAAGTAATAATAACCTTCAGAACAATTTATATCAAGCGAAATTGCGTCTTGTGAATATTCTTTGGCAAGTTCAAAGTCTTTTTTCAGATATGCTGTTTTTGCACCTAAGATATCTCCAAGAATATAATTAGGATTCAATTCAAGAATTTTATCTGCAATTTTCAAAGCTTCATCATAGTTTTTTTCTTTGATATAGATTTCTGCAAGATCGCTTAAATAATTCAAATTGTCTGGATTTTTATCAATAACTTCGTTTATTAAAGATTTAGCTTTGTCGAAAATATTTAGTTCTTGATAAATTTTGCATAATGAAGTTTTGGTGAAATCATCTTGAAAACCTTTAGTAATGTTTTCTTCTAAAATCTTTTGTGCTCTTAGAAAATCTTTGTTTTCAGCACAAAGCAGAGCTTTTAAAACTCTTGATTGATAATGTTCCGGATTACAGTCAAGAATTGCATCAATTTCTTTTTGGGATTTAGCAAAATCTTTGTTATCAAAATATAAATAAGCTAATGAATATCTGTAATCAAGATTATCCGGAGTTAAATATAAAGCTTTGGCATAAGCTTTTTGAGCTTCTTCTATCCAACCGTTATAAAAGTATGCGTTAGCCAGATTGTAATAAAATTTTGGATTAGATTTATCGAGATTAACGGCTTTAGAGAAATTTTTAATTGCTTCTATAAAGTTCATATTTTCCAAATCGAATAGTCCTAAAAAGTTAAGAACATCAGGATTTTGTGAATTTTTACCTATTTTATTAAAAATTTCTTTTGCTTCCTCTAAATGATTTTCATCAAATTTTATTTTACCGTCTAAAAGTAGAACATTTTCATTATTCATATCGCAGTTTGCAATAATTTCTTTTGCTTTTTCAACTTCCCCATTGCTGTAAAAAGCGTTAGCACATTCTATTTTTACTTCTGTTGTGAAATATTCGGAAGTTTGGTATTTTTCAATTTCGCAAAATAATTTTAGTTTCACTAAAATATTTATCAAACTCTTTAGATTTTCTGTGTTGGGACAGTTATCAAAAAGCTTAGTTAACAGGTCAAGAACAGAACTATAATTGCCTTGTCTGTCTTCAATCTTAGCAAATAATTTAAGAGTTTCATTATGAACAGGGTTGATATTTAGAACTTTTTCTAGATATTGAATGGCTCTTGAATAGTTATTTAACAAGAAATACAATTCGCCAATTTGGAATAATATTTCAGTATTATCATTTTCTATTTCTAATGCTTTGTAGAGCATTTCAATAGCCGGTTTGTAATATTTTTGTTCTTTGAGTTCAAAAGCTTGTTTGATATATTGTAAACTTTGCGTATTTTCCATAATTTATCCGTTTCTACTCTTCAATTACTTCAGGTGGAATATAGATTTCTCCGGCTGGTTCAACAGCTTTTTCCTGTTTTTTGATGTTGAATCCCTTAAATCCTTTAAAATCCCATTTTTTAGTTTTCTTTTTAGGTTCTTCAACTTTTTGATTTATGATAATTAAAACTTCATCTTCTTCAGCCAATTTTAAATTATTTCTTGCGATTCCTTCAAGACTGTTATCAGAGGTTACCATTTTCTTTTCTGCTTTCAAATCGTGGTTTCTCATCTGTGCCTTTTTAAGCAGATTTTGTAGGGTTACGGTTTTACCTTGATAGGAAATAATTTTGGTCACATTTAAAATTGCACCATAGCCGATTTGGATTAAACAAAAAATCAGCGCAATTGTGAGAAAAGAGTAGTAAAAACCTGTTTTTCTACTGTGTCTTTTCTTTGATTTTCTGTTATTTGGCTGTTTTAATTGTTCCAGATCAGAATTTTCCATAGTCTAAGTATTGTCTTTCTTGGTATATTATAAACAAAATTTCTTTCTTAGACAAACATATGTTTAGAAGTTTACAATTTAATTCTGGTTAAAAATCGGAACTGGTTTTTAATAACTTCATTTGTCGGACTGTAACTTTGGCTTGCTCCAAATTCAACTCTCAATCTGTCAGTATCTCTATTTCCAAAAGGATTAATTGATAATATAAATTCTGCTTTTTTGGTATTTCTTCCCATATCGGTTGAAAATACTTCTCTGAGTGTAAAATATTGATTAAGTCTTAATTCCGGTGAGAAGTACAAGTTATCATTATAGTTGTTATTAGTTGAGTTGATAGTTCTTCTGTAAGAAGTATTGATAGCGAAGTATTTATTTTCGTAGCGAGAGAAAATACCAGAAGCTTGTTCTAACTCTCCTGTGTCTATACCTTGATAGAAAGTAGTTCCGGCACTGAATCCTTTATAACTGCGATAATTTGTGCTATATAACGGTTCAATACTGTATTCTGCACTTTTATATTTTGAGAAAGAGTTTCCGGTGTTGAATTTTGAAGCTGGAGTTCTTAAATTTGCATATGCTTGTTCTAGAACTTTTGAAGGTCTTCTTATATCAAGTGTAAGAAATTCTTCTTCAAAATCTTCAAGAGAAATAGTATTTTCTTCTTCTTCATTATATTGTGCGTAGCCTTTTAATACATCACTGTACATATCATCAATAAAGTATTCATCTTCATTATTGTTTGATTCGTAATTTTCAATAATTAACTTTTCTTCTATTACAGGTTTGATAGAAGTATCTGCAGTTACATCATCAGAAGTGATTGTATTTTCTTCTGATATTTCGTTATTATTTTCTACAGGTTCTTCCATTTGCAGAAATTTGCCATCAGAAAGATGGTAAATAAATACGTGTGAATTTGAGTCAGTTTTTTCTGTTTTAATTTCTAATTTAGGATTTTTGTTTTTAAGCATGGCAATACTATATGAATCTTCTTGGCTTGAAGTAAGTTGCTCAACAGATTCAGCACTGCAGGGTAATAGGGTTGTTATTAGACTTAATACTACTAATTCGACTCTCTTCATATTCATATTTTAATCCTTGATTTGATTTTCATCAATCCATTGATTGTTGTAATCATGATTATATGGATTTTTAATAAAAATACAAGACTTGACATTAAGATTTTTATATGATAACATATAGGTGGGGTAAATGTATATTTATAAGTCTTATCAATTGATGAGACTTTCTTTTTGTCTTTTACATTGACTTTTTATAAATCCTCATTAAATACATGTGGAACTCATATAAACAGATGATTTTTGTCAGAAATATTGAGAAATTTTTCAAAATATCCGACAATAATTAATGAATACATGTAGAGGTAGCAAAATGAGATTAAACAGTGGAATACATTATAATGATAGCGGATTGACTCAATCAATACGTGCTATGCATCTTCAGAGTGAACTTATAGGTATCAGCAATGAAAATGTTGGCGGTTTTGATAAAGTCGGTTATCAACGTAAAGAGGCTGTAGTTTCTTCTTTTGCAGAATTTATGGGTGTTCATGCTCTTTCAACAACAAGAGATGATAAAGTTGGACGTATAAATGTTTCTCCTAATCCTTTAGATATTGCTCTTGCTAATAAAGGTTATTTTCAGGTTGAAACTGCAAACGGTGTTAAGTTAACACGTGACGGACGTTTTAAAATTAGTAAAGACGGTTATTTAATGACGCTTGATGATGCTCATGTCCTTTCAAATGCAGGCATGCCGATTCAGTTACCTTTTGTTCCTCAGGATTTGAAACAGGTTAAAATTGATAAATCTGGTAAAATAACTATGTTTAATACTGAAACAAACAAGTTAGTTAATATTGGGAATCTCGGTATTGTTGATGCTAATGGTGTTAATGTGATGGATCCAAATGTAAAACAAGGTTATAACGAATATTCTAACGTTGCTTTACAAGAAGAATTTATTAAAATGATGCCTATTATGAAAAATTTTGATGCTAACAGACAAATGTTTATGCTTCAAAATTCTGTTTTAGGTAAAGCTATATCTCAATTGAGTAACGGATAATAAGATAGAGGTTTTATAAATGTATAACTTACAAGGAATAATTTCAAAAGGTACAAATAACGCACTTATACAATTTGAGCGTTTTGGAGAGATTGCAAATAATTTGTCTAATGTTCAAACTAATGGATATAAGAAGGTTACTTTTGAACAAATTCTAAAAGAAGACGGTTACCTTACCGGAGCCGTTAGAACAGATCATTCTCAAGGTTCTATCCGTATTACAAGCAATCCTTATGATGTTGCAATTGATGGTCCTGGATATATTCCTGTAGTTTCTCCATCAGGCGAAGTTCAATATACCAGAGATGGTTCATTTAAACAAGGTAAAAACGGTTATTTGACAACCAGTGATGGTTGGATTGTTGGCGAAGGTATTAAAATTCCTACTAATTGTTTTAAATTTGAAATTAAACAAAATGGTGAAGTTTTTGTTTATGATTCACGTGGGGATAAGGCTAAAAAAGTTGGTACAATTCCTCTTGTAAGGTTTGATAATCCGAATGGTATGCAACCTGCTGATATGAACAGACTTGTTGCAACCGAAGATGCAGGTGAAGGCAGATTAGTAAAAAATCATGACTGTATTAAACAAAATAATTTGGAAAGAGCTAATGTAAGTGTTTATCAGTCAGCAACAGATTTATTAAGATTAAATGCTTCAATGCTTGCCAGTATGCAAATGTTAAAGCTGGCAGATACAATGTATAATAAGTCAATTAATATTAGAGAAGGTTAATAACTGATTGAAAGGTAAAATATAATGTATACTTCATTTGACGGTATGAAAAATGTTTCATTAATGATGGATTTGATTTCACAAAGACAAAGAGCTTTGGGTTCAAATGTTGCGAATGTGGATACTCCAGGATATGTTAGACAGGATATCGATTTTGGACAATATTTGAGTACAATGAACAGTCCTCTTGAAACAAAATTGTCTTCAAAACTTGGACCTTCAGCTATTGCTGTTGATCAATCCGAAGATCCGATAAATCCGGCAAATGAACTTTTGCAAATGCATGAAAATTCAATTCTTTATTCAATGGCAACAAGAAGAATGACAAATATTGTTACTGAAATGAAAACAGTTATTAACGTTGGTAAGTAATCAAAGGCGGTGATATAAATGGGTTTGATGGAATCAATTGATATAGGTGCAAAAGCACTAAGAGTTCATGGAAAGAGAATCGATGTTCACGCAAAAAACATCGCTAACCTTGATACGCCAAATTATGTTAGAAAAATCCCTGTATTAAATTCTACAGATGATATTTCTTTTCACGGATTACTTAATACTATGAAAGAAGATGCGTTTGGAGTTGGAACACTTCCATATGTTCAAGGTGGAGTTAGTTTTTCAGGTGTAGTTGAAGATCCGACATTAGGTGAAAAAATCTACAAACCAGGTCATCCTGACGCTGATGAAAACGGTTATATAAGAGCTTCAAATGTAAACGCAATGGTTGATATTGCTGATGCTTTATTAGCTCAAAGAGCTTATGAAGCTAACCTTGCTCTTGTAAATATTTCAAAATCAATGGCTCAAAGAGCGTTAGAAATCGGTAAATAGAGTTTAACTTAAGGAAAAATGGAAATATGCCTCAGTGCATGGAAAAATATAAAAATGATTTTGCCATAAGATTTGCGCAACTTATGCAAAAAAATTTGAGTAGATGGAAAAAATTTCAAAATACTTATCGTAGAAATCTATATACCAGATATGTTAAGTATTATTTTATAGCATTTTGTGTTGGTTTTGTACCCGGAAAACATGAAAGAAATTATGTAGAAAATCTTGAAATTCATTTCTGGTTTGGTGTTTTCTTATTTATTTCGGCAATAATATTAGCAATTGTTTTTACAAATAAAGAATATCAAGATCGAATAAAAGGTTCTCTTTTTCCTAGTTTATTAGAAATTTTTTCTGAAAAAATACGATATCCCGGATTAAGAATTTCAAAAGCAGACTATGATTTGTCGGAACTGTTTACGAAACCGGTTACAAGGTCAGAAGTTGATGATACGTTTAGTGGAATATATAATAATGTTCCTTTCAAAATAAATGAAACCACTTTGATTAATATTACATATTCAAAAAATAAAAAGGAAAAACCGAAAACGACAGAACTTTTTGATGGTATTGCAATGCAGTTTACTATGCAAAAGGAAATTAATGCAAGGGTTTTGATATATTCAAAATCTATATTTAATAGGATTCCTGAAGGGTATGAAAAAGTAGTACTTGAATATGAAAAATTTAATAAAAAGTATGATTTATATGTTCAAAAAAATGAAATATGTGAGGGACAGATAGAAGCCAGATATTTGTTTAATACAGTGTTTTTGGATAGATTTATGCAGCTTCAAACAAGTTTTCGTGTAAGTAAAATGGAATGTTCTATATATAAAAATAATATTCTAGTATTGTTAGAAACGCAGAAGGATTTGTTTGAACTTAATCATCTTTTAGGCAAGCTTGAGGATATTAGTCAACATAACCGATTATTTGATGAATTTGCTTCAGTATTATCATTTATTGACGTATTGAATTTGTCAAGCAGAACAGGTTTGTAATATAATTTGCTTATGAAGATTACAAAGTTCAGAAAATATATTACATGGAATTTAGTTTCATTAGCTGGATATTTAAGTTTAGCTATAGTCGGTTATTTTTTGATGATGTTAATGATATCGTCTTCGCAGATAGGAATTCGTGCTGATTTAAATTCATATTTTTATGATTATATAGTGAATCATGTTATTTTACCATATGTGGATTTTTATAAGGTACAAATTACATTTATATGTTTAATGTTAGTTGGTTCGATATTCGAAAAGAAATATTATGATGAAAAATGTATATATGGATTCCAAATTTTCGAGAATCATCCGAAGGTATATTCAATAATATTTGTGATTGGTTTGTCTTTGAATTTTTTACCATTATATTTATTTACGATATATTTATTAAAAATTTTTTCAAAATTGTTGTAGAGAAGTTTTTGTGATATGATTTAACTCAGATTATTTGTCTTAGTGGCGCTCTGCCGCCGAGGAAGATTAAAAATCTTCAAAAGGAGAGGGTATGAGCAAGCGAATACATCCGCCACGAGACATTAAAAAATAAGTCCATGTCGTAGTGGCGGAATGGTAGACGCGCACGCTTGAGGGGCGTGTGGAGAGATCTGTGGGGGTTCGAGTCCCCCCTACGACACCATAAAGAAAATTTGGACTTTTGTCCCAAATTTTCTTTCTAGTATCAGGGTACTCTCACATGAATTTTTCTAGTTGAGAAAAATTCAAGGTTCAGCCGATTTATCGGCATACCTTCGCTGTAAGGCTCGGGTTCCATACCCTCGCCAACGCTCAGGCAGAGTCCCCCCTACGACAAATTTATAAACAAGAAGATTTAAAAGGAAAGCAATATTATGAAATGGCTATATGACAATTGGATGAAAGCAACGCCTTTTTTGGCTTTTTACAGTTTTATTCTTTTATTTTTA
Organism: bacterium; assembly: GCA_014803505.1. Lineage (GTDB taxonomy): Bacteria > Cyanobacteriota > Vampirovibrionia > Gastranaerophilales > Gastranaerophilaceae > Zag111. The sequence goes on from JAAVBM010000021.1 coordinate 13,422, forward strand.
TATGTAAAGGATGTGAATTATCCGCTATTTCTCATTTGGATGCAAACGGTTATCTATTGGGTTCATGAATTTGAAGAATACATTCTTCCCGGTGGATTTCTTAGCTTTTTTAATCGTTATCCGCTTGGTTCAAAAGAAGATGAATACCCTCTAACTAAAGTCGGTTCTTTTTGGATAAATATACCTCTTGTATATATTGCGCTGCCGCTATCAGGAATTTTAGCCCATTTCTTTGGTTTAAAATGGGGATTGTGGACTGCATATTTTTCTGCTTTAAATGCTTTTGCCCATGTTGTAATGTTCTTTATATATAAATTTAAGTACAACCCCGGCGTTGTAATAAGTGCTTTGTTGAATATTCCTTTTGGAATTTATATGGTTTGGTATTTCAATTCACACAATCTTGTATCAACAACAACAAACATTGTTAGTATCGTTGTCGGTATTATTGCCCAAGCTTCGATGATGATATACGGATTTGCTTATCTTGTACCTAAAATGAAAAAAGAAGCATTAAGTAATACTGATATTTAAAATTTTTCTCACGTTGTAATATTCTTGTGTTGAATACTTCATAACCAACACAACCTTGTGATACTTATAAACTATAAGTCTTTTATAAGCTCTTTTGGTTTTACTTGTAGTGCAGATGCAATTTTAAATAGATGTTTGGTTAATACTCTTATTGCTGTTCCTTTTTCAATCTTTTTTAAATATTGTTCTCTTATTTCTGTCATTTGAGAGAGTTCCTTGATTGAGATTTTTTTGTTTGTTCTTATTTTTTGAATATTTTTTCCGAATTTTTTTAAAATTTCATAATTTTCCATGTTGCCCTTCTTTATAACTGTTAAACTAATATATTAGTTATAATATCAATATATTATGTTGAACATAATAAGTCAATAGACTAATATATTAGTTATATGACCAATTTAAACATAAATGAAAAACTAGGAATAAAAATTTGTTTTTTGAGAAAAAGATTAAAATATTCTCAAGAAAAGCTTGCAGAACTTGCAGATTTAAATAAAAATACAATCGGACTTGTTGAACGCGGAATGATAAGTCCTACCGCTGAAACTTTGGAAAAAATAGCTAATGCTCTAAATATTGAACTAAAAGAACTCGTCGATGTTTCAGGAATGGATTTGTAAATTCGGGGTAATTTAATGTTAAAAATATTTTCACCAAAAATCGTACAATCAAAAGTAAATATATCTAATGAAATTGCTTCTCCACATAGAGAATACCTTTTACAAGCAAAAGGTGTTATGAATAACTATTTACGTGATAAAAAATGTACGGTAAGTATTAAGGATTGCCCATTATCTGATGGTGATTGTTTAGAAATCAGTGCACTAAATGATTCAAAACAATCATTTTCCAGAATTTCTGTATTAAAAGATGGTGAAATTCCTTTTTTAAGAAAAATTTATAAAGCTATTGAAATGGTTTCTAAGCAAGTAACAAAAAAATCTTAGTTTGCAGTATTCAAAATACTGGTAATTGTTACTTTGCCGATTCCTTTTTCAATATCTACGATTTGATGCTGTACATCTCTTGGTGCAACTGCGCAACCTTTTTCCAGTGTGTGTAATGCTATATTACTATTTTTTGGAACTAGAACTTTATAAAAAACTTGTACATTGTTTGATTTTTGAAAATTCTGTGCATATTTATAATTATCAGTAAGATAAGTATATCTATCAGATTTTAAGCTGCTGCCTGGTTTTAGGGCTAATATTTCTTGCAGTCTTTCTGAGCGCGGGCTATAACTTTCTCCACGATATAGAAGAACATCTTTTGTTGTTTTTGGAATTTCTTCGAATAAAGCTTTATCTGTCTTTGCAACAAATTCTTTTGTACGGGTTTGAGTTAAAGAATCTTTGCCGTAAATTCCTATATTATCATTGATACAGTCAATTGTTTTATTAAAGCTTATAGAATTACATATACTATTGGTATATGTTTGAGCTTCTGTCATTGGACTTAGTTCTAATTTTCGTCCTAATTGTTTTTCTATGGCTTCCAAATTTGGCTTGTATGAAAGTTGTATGGTATCTGAAACAAGATTTTGAGCAGGTGTCAATTTACCTGTTCTTATATCGTGAAGCCTTTCAGTAATTGATTTTAAAGGACAAGTAGAATTTGTACAAAAATTTCTTATTGCTCTATATTGAGCTGGTTTTATTATCATAATTTTTACCCCTAATATGTATAAGTTTTTAATTGGGTAAAATTTGATTAATTGTTACAAAACTTATGATACGTGTTATAATATTTTTATGAATAAATTTGTGTTGGTAATATTAGGGTTAATAATTTCAGGGACAGCTGTTTGGGCAGATAGGTTTGTTCCTGAATTCGATAAGATGAAAGCTGTCCGTTGTGATATTACTGAAACTATTTATAATTCTGATGATTCTGTAGTGACGACTAATAAATATTTCAGAATTTTTCGATTAGATGATGAATGTAATAAAATTTATCTTCAAAAAGCCCCTGTTGATAAAATTTTGCATTATGATAACAATCTTGTTCATATGAGTTTGCAAACATTGACTGATGATTCAATTATTGCAGAAGATATACAGATTAACCGTACTGAGTGGAAATATACTTCTAAAGCTCAAATTAGTTATGATAATCCTGTATTTGGAGTTCGTTATTCAAAGTCAAATGGTGTTTGCAGGGTTCTTAATTAAATTTTCCTTTACAAATTTTGAATAATTTGTCAATTTTTCCTCAAGAAAATTTTTTATTTAAGTATAGGGGAAATTATTAAGTTATGGAAAAATTATTAACAGGGATATCTAATGTTAATATTGCACAGGAACTGGATTTGTTAAATGATAATCTGGTTACTTCTATGGTTGGAGTTGGTTCACGGAAACATGAACAAGCCAAGACTTTAGCATCTTGTGTCCAATATTTTAGTAAACTAAATGATATTGAAAATGATTTGTCCGGTATTCGTTTTGGTTTTGATAATGTTGTTTTGAATGACGAACTTTCTGATAAAAAGGTTCGAAATATAGCTTATATGCTGGCAGAAGCAGTGGATTCCAATTCTGTTGAACGTATCAGGCAATTAAAATTTGAATATGGCAATGATAAAGATTTTCTTGTGGCAAAGGAGTTTCTGAATGAAAAATGCAAAGAAATTTGGAATGTTTTTAATTCATCTGATAAAAATACAAGGATTCCATATGATGCCATGAAAGCTCTTGGTATTTCTAATCAACCTTCACTGGAGTTTTTATTGGGAAATTCTATAAGATACTATGAAAAAGATAATGGCGTTTCTACTGCTAATTTAATTGAAAAAATTTTGAATAATGAGAATATTCATTATGATTTAACTCAAATTCATAAATACTTAAAAACACTTTGTGAAAAGGAAAAATGTAAATATAATTTCCGTACTGTAGAGTATTTGATTTCTCAGCAAAATTATGGCTTATCAGGACTTCAGGAACTTGGTATAGATAAAGTTCTTATAAAGAAAGTCTTTTGCAAGCTTAATTTTAAACATAGGATTTGTTTTTTAATTAAAAATCCTCAGTTTTTTAAATTTTTGTTAAAATAGTCATGCAAAATTATTTTTGTTTTGCTTTAATATAAGCATGACGTTTGAAATTTTAACACGACAGCCCTTAAAATTTTATGAAAAGAATGGTGTAAAATTCTTTGAAGATTTTTATGCTGTAGATAAATTTAAAAGACCTGTTAAAGTTTTTATGGGTTCGCAGAACAATTGTTCTACGATATTTACTGAAAATGTCGATAAACAAAGAGCTTTTTACGAGATTGATATAAATCCTCAAGGTCGTGAAATGTTGGGTTCTTCAATGGAAGCGAATCCTAAAAGACAAGGTATTGGTGAAATTTTAAATTTAGCTGCCTTGATAGAATTTCACAAGAATAAATTAAATTATTTTCGCTTATTTTCGTTGAAAGATGCGATACCAATGTATGCTCGTTATGGATTTAAAATGATAACAGATAGTGTAGATGAAATTTTACATAATTTGCATATGGTGCAGCGAAGTTCGGATAGATATTTACATTTGAAGCGAAATGCTTTTTATTATTATCCTCAAGTTGCAGGTTCTGTTGCTAGTGATGATCCGTATATGTTGCGTAGAGCGAGTGATGTTGTTAGTAATTATATGAAAGAAATGTCCAGAAATGGTGAGCGTGTCGATGCATCTCAGCTAAAATATGATGCAAAAATGGTTTTCACTGATTGGGAATTTCAAACAGATAGAAATTATTTAAATGAAATGTTAGATAAACATGAGATTAATTATAAGGTTTAGTTTATAAATTATGAAAATAGATAAGTTTAAAGTAGAAGAGTGGTTTAATAAATATGAAAAAGAGGCCATATATGATCTTGCGGATACTTGCGTTGAATCTTTGACTATTGATGAATTATTGCACATTGTTGGGGAAAGAGAAAAATGTATTGAAGAGATTTTTTCTCGCAAACTTAATTATGGAGATATTCACGGAAGTGACCGCTTGAAAGTTGCAATTGCAGACATGTATGAAAATCAGTCTAAAGAAAATATAACAATAACCCATGGTGCAATTGGAGCAAATCATCTTGTAATGCTTAGTTTGGTTGAACCGGATGATAAAATCGTTTCCATTATTCCGACATATCAACAACATTATTCTATTCCGGAATCTTTTGGCGGGCATGTTAATTTACTTTATTTGAAAGAAGAAAATAAATGGCTGCCTGATTTATTGGAACTTGAAAAAATGGTTGGTAATGATACAAAACTTATTTGTATGAATAATCCAAATAATCCTACAGGAGCTGTTATTTCTGATGAGATGTTATATCAGATTGTTGAAATAGCTAAAAAAGCTGATGCATATATTCTTTGTGATGAAGTTTATCGAGGTTTAAATCATGAAGGAAATCCGTTTTCTATTTCTATTGCAGATATTTATGAAAAAGGAATTTCTACAGGCAGTATGTCAAAAGTATTTTCTCTTGCAGGATTGCGTCTTGGATGGGTTGCTGCAAATGAAAAAGTTATTGAGGAAATTAACCATCAGCGTGAATATAATACGATAAGTGTTGGAATTTTAGATGATTATTTTGCAACTCTTGCGGTTGAAAACAAGGATAAAATAATTAAACGTAATATTGAAAAAATTTTAACAGGGAAAAAGATTTTGACTGATTGGGCTGAAAAAGAACCTAAAGTTCGTTTGATAGTGCCGAATGGTGGTACTACTGCTTTTGTTCATTATGATTCACCATTGAGTTCTACCGAATTATGTAAATGTTTGCAGGAAGATACAGGTGTAATGATTCTTCCTGGAGAAACTCTTGAGTTGGATAAATACTTGCGAATAGGTTATGGAAACAATTTTGAACAGCTAAAAAAAGCTTTAGGAATTTTTTCGGAATGGTTATCTGAAAACTAGTTTATAAAATGCAAAAAGCGGGAAAACTTCCCGCTTTTTGTTTGTTACATATATTATTAAACTTATCCGATAACAGGAGGATTGAATACTCTTGCTGCAAGTTCTTTATCCAACATAAATAAAGCTTTTTTATCATCGCCGATAAGTTTTAAGTTTGCTAAAACTCCGCCAACAGAAGATTCTTCTTCAACTTGTTCTTTTAAATACCAATCCAAGAATGATAATGCTGCACGATCTTTAACTTCTTCTGCAACATCCATCAATGCATTGATTCGAGAAGTTACAAATTCTTCGTGTTCAAGAACTTGTTCAAATATTTCTAATGGTGTAGAACCTTTAATTTCTGGTTTGTCGATTGCTTCAAGTTTTACACAACCATTACGTTCAAATACATAATCAAACATACCCATTGCATGAGCTCTTTCTTCTTGAACTTGAACATCAAACCAGTTTACAAATCCTGGTAAATTAAGTTCTGCAAAAATAGCTTTCATTCCAAGGTATAAATATTCTGAATAAAGTTCTTTGTTTATTTGATCATTAAATGCTTTTTCTAATTTTTCGTTTAACATAGCTATTCTCCTTTTATTTTCTAATTTAACAAACAGATTCCGGATCGTAGTCCGGAATGACTGTTATAATAAACTATTGAAATGTTTTTATCCTCTTTAATTTATTGTTTCTACAATTGCTTTTGCAAGATTTTCAAGTTCTTCACATTTATCTGTTTTTACTGCAGATTTTAGAGTAACTTTGTTTTCAATAATTTCAGTATTTTTTAATTGAGAAATAAGTTCTGTCATCAATTTGCCTGAAACACAAGCCCAAGAACCGTTTTCGATAAGTGCAATTTTACGGTTTTGTAAATTGTGTGCAACGATATCATGTAATAAGTTTTCCATATTAACAAAAATGCCGTTATTGTAAGTGGTTGAAGCAAAAACAATATGTGAATATTTGAAAGCTTCTGAAACAACATAGGAAGGATGAGTTACAGAAACGTCAAACATTGCTATATCTTTCACTCCAAGTTCTGCAAGTTTTCCGGCCAAGATTTCTGCTGCGTTTTGAGTTCCGCCATATACTGAAGCATATGCAATCAATACAGATTGTACTTCTGGAGTATATGTTGACCATTTTACGTATTTGTCAATAAATTTGCCAAGATCTTTTCTCCAAACAAAACCGTGTAAAGGACAAATCATTTCAATTTCGATTCCTGAAGCTTTTTTTAGTAATGCCTGTACTTGTGGTCCGTATTTACCAACGATATTTGTATAATAACGTCTTGCTTCATCCATATATCTATGGTCAAAATCAACTTCATCAGCAAAAATATTTCCGTCGATTGCTCCGAAAGTTCCGAAAGCATCAGCAGAGAATAAAATCTTATCAGTTGTATCATATGTAACCATAACTTCAGGCCAATGAACCATTGGTGCAAATACAAATGTTAAAGTGTGTTTACCTGTATTTAAAGTATCGCCTTCTTTGACAATCATGTATTGTTCTTCAGGAAGATTGAAACTGAAGAATTGTTCAATCAATGTTTTAATTTTTGCATTACAAACAATTTTAACATTTGGATAGTTACGAACAATTGTTGGAATTTCTGCGCAATGATCAGGTTCCATATGGTTGATTATCAGGTAATCCAAATCTCTTCCGTCTAAAACGTGTTCGACATTTTCCATAAATTGGTGTGTAACTGATTTATCTACTGTATCAAGTAAAACAGTTTTTTCATCCATCAATAAATATGAGTTATAAGAAACTCCGGTCGGTACAGGATAAACGCTTTCAAATAGTGCTATTCTTCTATCATTCGCACCAACCCAAAATAAATCTTCTTTTAATTTTTTTATATTATACATTTTCCTCTCCTATCTTTTTTATAATTATATTATAAAAATAAATCACAGTATCATGAAATCTATAATTAAATCACCCACATGTCTAATGGAATAATCTTTTATCATGAATAATATTATATATATAAATTAAGTGATAAAAATTAAAAAAGGGATTTATAAACGAAAAAGATACATATAACATTTAGAATAAATGTTATTAAATATGTATGAAAAAGATAATATTATGATTTTTGCCTGGATGTATGTTAGAAGACTCAGGCATTTTTATTGGTTTTATTACATAAACAATATTATTTGCATTTGCAAATCCAAGGAAGGTTCGAAAACGTCATTTCTGTGACTCTTTTTTATGTCATGCTGAACTTGATTCAGCATCTATCAGTTTGATAGGCATTGATAGATTCCGGATCAAGTCCGGAATGACTAAAGAGAGTAATATCGATTAGATATTTACTCCTAATATTGTTTATGTAAACTATCTTATAAATTATCTTTTGCAGTAAAAAATTCTAAAATCTTTTCATTATATCTGTTGTTTACTGCACTGAATGGGAAAATTTCTCCACCAAATTCTTTTCTGACATGCGCAATTGCACTCTGAATCTTATTACTAGAAACACAATCCACTTTAGTAACTACTGTAATTATTGGTAAATCATATGATAAAACCCATTCTCGCATTTGAAAATCGTTTTTTTGAAGCTCATGCCTTCCATCAACTAATTGAACAAGACATTTAATTTGTTCTCTTTTTAATAAATATTCTTCAAGATTTTTTTGCCAACGATTTTGGATTTCTGCAGAAACTTTTGCATAACCATATCCTGGTAAGTCTGCTATTGTAAATTGATTCGAAAAATTAAAGAAATTAATTAAGCGAGTCTTACCTGGTTTATTCGAGGTTTTAGCCAATTTTTTGTTATTGGATAACCCGTTAATAAATGAGGACTTACCAACATTTGAACGTCCTAATAACGGATATTCCGGTAGTTTGTAATCCGGACATTGACTTAATTTTTCCGCACTTATTAAAAATTCTGCGTTCATATGTGGTCTCATTTTGTGGCTGCCTTTTCTTTTTGTTCTTTTATTTTTTGTTTGTACAATACTGTTTGAAACAAATTGTACATTTTATCATTGTTTACTACTGTTAATTGAGTTTTGTTATTTACAAAATCTATATTAAACGAAGATTCTTGGTTGAAAATATTTGATTGAATATTTACTATTTGAAACAGCCCCTCAGTTAAAATACTAAGAGGCTCTCTCAAAAAAGTTTCAAATGTTTTTCTTATATCAAATTTTTTCATAATATAAAAATAAAACTAGATTTTATTTCTGAATACTTGAATTCTTTGTTCAACAGCGGCTTTATCAGATGCATTTGGAGCAAGTGCTAAGTATTGAACATAATATTTAACAGCACCTTGATAGTTACCTTCTGCTTCGTATGCTTGAGCTTTCAATTTTGCAATTGATGGAGCATTGTGATAGAAGTCGATTGCTCTGTTACAGTATTCAATAGTAGAAGCGAAGTTACCTTCTTTATATTGTCTTAGAGCAATTTCAAAGAATTCATTTGATTTCATTTCACATAAGTTGATGTAGTGGATACCATTTGTAGCAATTCTATTATCAGCATCAACCATTAGAACTTTTTGTAATGCTTTTCTAGCAGTTCTAAATTGTTTATGTTGAACAAGAATTTCTGCCAAATACAATTCATCATCAATAGTTTGAGCAAAGTTAATAGCGTTTTCAAATGTATAAACGGCATCTCTTTCTCTACCTAGTGAAAGATAAGCTTCACCTTTGATTACAGTATCCATTAAGCTGTTGCTTGCTGATTGAACGATGTAATTTAAGTTATCTTGAGTTAATTCCAATTGGTGAGTAATTTTGCCCAATTTAATTTTTGCAAGATGAAGTTTCAAATCATTTGGAGTTCTTTGAATTGCTTCATTTACATAATCATAAGCAAGATAAACATCTTTATTTGTTGTGAATTTATTACTGTCTGCAGTATCTTTAGCCATTTCATAATATGTATTAGCTAAACCGATGATGGCATGGTTGTTATATGTTCCATCACCAAGTAATCTTGAATAATATTCAAGTGCTTGTTGATATTTTTTAGTTTCCAATGACATATTTGCAACTCTATAAATACCTTCTTTATAGTTAGGATTTAAGATAATTGCAGTTTTCAATTCTTCCATTGCAAATTCATGGTCTGATCTTCTTTCATAAACTCCAGCCAAATTGATGTATGGACGAGAGTTTTCAGGTTTTACATGAATAGATTTTTTGAATGAATTGATTGCAGCAGGCTGGTTGCCTTGTTTCAAATACAACTCACCTTGTAAATTCCAAGCCGGAGAAGAGTTTGGATTGATGTGCAAAGAGTGGTTTAACCAAGTCAATGCTTTTGTATAATCGCCTCTTCTTGATTCAACTTGTCCCATATGGTACATAGAAGTTGGATTGTGAGAATTATATTTGATTGATTGCAAGTAATATTTTTCAGCTTGATCTAAATCTCCTTCAAGCATTGCAATATTGCCTAAGTTATCGTAAGCAGGTGCAAATTGAGGATTTATTTTTATAGCTGTTTTGAATAAATCTTGTGCATCTTTTCTGTTACCCAATTTAAGAGTTGCAACACCCATAGCATTATATGCTTGGTAATAAGTGCTGTCAAGTTCTACTGCTTTAACAAATTCTTGAATCGCAGCATTTGAAAGGTTTGTAATGTTTTTGATGTACTCTACATCTGATGAAGTTTCTCTCATCAAATATACTAAACCTTGTGCATAATGAAATTCTGGTCTATTTGGATATTTTTTCAATAATTTGTCTAATTCAGCTTGAGTTGGAGCCAGCTTCCATTGTTTTGCTTGAGAAATCAATTGTAAAGCTTTAGCGTCTAAGTCATTAGGATTTTTTGATAAAATTTCTTTTAAACGTTGATCTGCATCTGAGTAATTGTTATATTCAATCAATCTGCTAATATCAACGTAACTTTTAGATACTTGAGCTTTGATAGGCTGAGCAGCAAATGAATGAGGTGCACAAAGGATACAAGATGTTATAATCATCGATGTAACTAATAATTTTTTACAATTCATATTTTGTCCTACCTTTTTTAGCTTAAAACTATTCTAAATCTAACAAAAATATTGTATAATAGTTAATAAAAAAAGGCAATAGGTTAAACAGATGGTATTAAACAGGAACTCCAAACAAGATTTAGAGGATTTCAAATCATATATTTTGGTAGAGAAGAACTTTTCTGAGCATACAGCAAAGGCTTATTATTCCGACATTTTGAGCTATTTGATTTGGTTAGATGAAGAAGCTTGTGAAGGAGTAAATTTTACAAAAGTTAGAGAATATTTACATTTTATGCAGAAATTTAATTATAAAAAAACGACTGTTGCCAGAAAAATTGCATCAATAAGAACTTTTTATAAGTATCTTCATCGTGAGCGCAAAGTTGAAAATAATCCTGCAGAGAATCTAATCTCTCCAAAACGACCGAAGTCATTGCCAAAATTTCTTACACCACATGAAATAGAACAAATTTTGAGTAATATTAACATTGATACTCCTGCCGGTTATAGAAATCGAGCAATTTTAGAACTTTTGTGGGCAAGTGGTATGCGTGTTTCAGAATTAAGTGGTTTGAACTTTGGAAATTTGAATTTAGAAAATAATGAGATTACTGTTTTTGGTAAGGGTGCTAAAGAGCGAATTATTCTTATTACTGATAGGGCAAAAACATATTTGCAGGGGTATATTGACTATGCACGATCTATGATTGCAAAAGGTTATAATTTAGGACCAATTACTGATACTACACCTGTGTTTATAAATAAAACCGGTTTTCGATTACAAACTCGAATGATAAGAAATGTTATAAATGATATTACTGAAAAACTTGAATTGCCGAAGAAGGTTACACCGCACATGTTTCGTCATAGCTTTGCTACACATTTAATTGAAAATGGTGCAGATTTAAGAGTTGTACAAGAACTATTGGGGCATGCAAGTATTTCTAATACTCAAATTTATACTCATATTTCGATGCAACACATGAAAGAAGTTTATGAAGAGACTCATCCTAGAGCTTAAATTTAACTTTTTGTATCAATTGACTATGGTTAAAATATGTGTTAAAATATAGAAAATGAGGATGTTTATGGGATTTATGAATATGAAAAAATTCAGTAAAAGATTTGGATTTACACTATCAGAAGTTATGATAACACTTTCTCTTATTGGTGTTGTTGCGACATTAACTTTATCTACTGTTGGAACTTCTGTTCAACAGAGAGCAAGGCTTGCGGAGTTTCGTACAGCTTATTCTAAAATGGAAGCAACATTAAGATCGATTACGCATGATGAAGGTATTATTTACTCTTGCTATTTATGTCCTAATGCTACTGTACGTAATGATTATGGTTTGAGTGTACCTGCTTGTTCTGTAAAAAGTCACGGATGTGAGGATTTAACTAACAAATTTGTTAGAGCAATGGGTGCTACTCGTTTTTGTGATAATGCTTTGAATGACGGATGTTTACCTGCAAATTATCCTAGTGCTCCTGCCGGAAGTGGTTGTTTTAGTTCTATTACAAATAAACCTGCTTATGTTTTAGATAATAGTATGATTATTATTTTAAATAGCAAAAGTAATGGGTTACAATTATTTGCTGTCGATGTAAATGGAAGATCCGGTCCTAACAGATGGGGACAAGATATTTTTACATTCTCTGTTATGGCTCAGGACTCTAATGCTCAGGGTACAGTTTCTATGCTTGGAATATTCCCACCAACGACTTGTTTACCGGTTTCAGGCAGTATCGGTAAATCTTCGGATGTCCTTATGAAGGACTCTGTAAATTACAGATAGATTTGGGATAGCCTTATTTTAATAATGATGCTGTTTCATTAAACATTACCATATGAAAATCAGGGCTTGTCATATTGGGGTTACGTTTCATGAATTTTTTTATATCAAATTTTGTTAAAAATTTGTCTAATTTTTCGATGACTTTTTTATTATTTTCATTTTCTGTTTTTAGCTTTGCTATATAATTCTGTACCATTATAGAAATTTCTTCTTCTGATAGAATAGGCAGACCGCCGATTTTTACTTCATCTTTATCATCATTTTCGAGGTATCTTTTTTCTTCATCTTTTTGCTGGTTTTGTTGATGTTGTCTTTTTTCTTGTCCTGTGTATACAGCAGATTCAATTCTTTGTCCAAAAGGATTATTTACAGAATTAAACATAAGTGTTCTCTTATAATTATGAATTGCGCATGTATATACGACAATTTTTTATAAAACTTTAATTATTATTATAATTTTCTTCTATTACTTCTACCATTTCTTTCATGATTTGGTTGTAAGGTGTTTGAATATTATGTTTTTTGCCTAGTTCTATAATTGTACCCGCAAACATTTCTACTTCTGTTTTTCTTTTAGCTTCTACATCTTGAAGCATTGAAGTTTTTCCGTTTGGAATCATTTTATTAAATGATACAAAAGCTTCATCAATCATTAGTTCTGTATTTTGAACTCCTTCAGCTTTCGCTATGGCTTGAACTTCTTGTGCAATTTTTTTGAAAAATTTAAGAAATTCAGGATTATTTTGCATTTGTCCAAAGGTCAATCTCATTATTGATGATGGCTGATTTGCGCTTACGTTTAGCATAAATTTTAACCAGTATGCGTAAAGCATATCATCTGGAGTTTTATAAGAAATTTTTGCTTTGTCGAAGAAGTTTTTAACAATTTCGATATCTGTTTTATCGGTATTTTTATTATTGTTTATTCCGAAAACAATATCACCAACACCATCGTGTGTAATTTTATTGCCGTCACGCATTGCACTGTGTCCGATAAAATAAGATATTAATGTATGTTCCCAACCATATTTTTCTGCAATAATTTCTTCACTCGTAACACCATTTAGTAAAGACATTATTATTGTGTCTTCTTTTACAAAATTAGTTATATTATTAATGACATCTTTAAGTCCGTCAAATTTTGTGGCAATGATGATTAAGTCTGCTTTAAATTCTGTATTTTCCGGTAGGATATATTCAAAACTTATTGGTTTTCCATTAAATATTTTTGGATTTTTTGTATAATTTTCAAGTCTTCTTTTATCAACCAGAACTTTTAATGAAGTATTATCATATTTATTAATTTTATTTGCGTAAATTGAGCCGACAGCACCAATCCCGCATATAAGTATATTTTTGATTTCTTTCATAACAAATTTATTTTATCATGTTTATAATAGTATTAATATTTTTTTACATTTTTTAATTTTTTAGCAAATCTTCCGAAAAAAAATACTTTTATATAATACGTGTAGTGTTATAGAAAATTTAAGTGTGGTAATTGGTGGGAATAGAAATATTTAATCCAAGCGCGATTTCTGTCGGCTTGAATTCAAATATAAAATTTAATAGATTCGGGAATAAGGTATATTTTGGACAAACTGCTCCTCAAGATAGTTTTCAGAATACATCTTATGTAAGATTTTTTGATGAAAAAGAAATTAGAAAAATGATTTCGCAAAGTCCTGAATTAAGAAAAATTCTTTCTGAGAATAAAATGCCTGTTCGCTTAAATATGAAAGAACTTCAAGAGCTTAAAAATGGTCATTGTCAGGATACTCAGAATGTCGCAGTTAATATTGCCAAAAATTTACCTCCTGCGTTGAAATCACAATTTAATATGAAAGATTTAAAAGATGGTGCAATCTTGCATGATTTTGGTAAAGTTCTAATACCTACAGAGATTTTAAATAAAAATGGAGCTCTTACTTCTGAAGAGCATAAAATTATGGATCTTCATTCTGAGTTAGGATATGAACTTTTAAAGAATACCGGCGTTAATGAACAAGTATTAAAATTAGTTCGTTATCATCATGATAATTATAATAATTTAGGCAATACTGATAAATCTTTTGTACCTGATATAAATTTACAAATTTTGAATTTAGCAGATAAATATTCTGCATTAACTGAAAAAAGAGTTTATAAAGAAGAATTTTCTCCTAAAAAAGCTTTAACTATTCTTTATTCTGAAGTTAAAAATGGTAAGATTCATCCATTCTTGTTTAATGCACTTGTAAAATCTGTACGTGAACAAGAGACTATGGCGAATGTAACAAAGTGTTAAGCGGTATATAAAGAATATGGCAATTTTTTATAACAAAAATTGTTTATATATATGTAAGGGATATTTAAAGAAAAAGAAAACGGGAAATACAAAATCTTAAGTCGAAATGTTCGACTCATATTTATAAAAATTGGGGAAAATTTTTTAGGGGAAAAAAATAAATCGAATCATCCATCATAATCAATCATTGTTGGTGCTGAATTTCAGCACCTTTTTATTTGGGAAATTTTTATCTTTCTTCGCTTTGTGCAATTCCTGTTTGGTATCCTGGTACAAGAAGTGCAATTGGGATAATTCTTCCAAGTTTTGAACCAAATGATGAGCCTTCGTTCATCATTGATGTTGCCATACATAAGTCATCAACGTGAGGTGCAAAATCGCTTGCTTTAATATTTCTTTCCACTTTTTTGTGATATAATTTCTCATTTATCAAATTAGAAACTTTGTTACCAAAATAAATACCTATTCCTAGTAAGGTAAGAGTAGTTGCTGCATTTGGTAATTTTGTTAGAAATTTATTAAATCCTTTGATAAATCCTGAATTTCCTTTAATTTGAGGCATTGCTCCTTCGATTTTATCTGCATATTTTTCGTATAAAGCTGCGCCTGAAGCTACGCATGCAACAGGAACCGTTACATTACCTAAAAGTTGGCTAAGGATTTCTCGTTTCTTAGCTTTTAAGTTTGATTTATCATCAACTATTGCACCACCAATAAATCCTCCGGCAACAGATCCTGTTGCTACTGATAGTATTTGCGGAGCTTTAAATTGAATGGATTTATCTTTTGGTGCATATTTAAAAATTGCCCAATCTTTTAATG
This sequence comes from bacterium, assembly GCA_014803505.1. GTDB lineage: Bacteria > Cyanobacteriota > Vampirovibrionia > Gastranaerophilales > Gastranaerophilaceae > Zag111. The sequence continues at coordinate 28,768 of JAAVBM010000021.1, forward strand.
GAGTATTTAATATTTTTGCAGGGTTAAGTGAAAACCCTTTTCTTTTTGCCCAGAAAGCCATTACAGGAATCATTCCGGCAGCAGATGAACCAAGAATTGCTAATTTTTGTTTTCTTGAAAGAGGATTTTTTTCAGTACTATGATTGTGTCCGAAAACAATATTTTTACTATTGACTTGATATTTATAATTATTTATATTGCTTGTCTGAATAGTACTAATCATTTTTTACAATTCCCTTACACTACTAACATAGCAAAAAACAAACAAAAAAACTATTGCTATTAAATTTGATATTCGTTAATTATTCGTTACAACTTTTAAATTATCTTATTAGACTATTTTTGTAACAAATTATTAAAAATATAATATTTGAAAGCAAAAAAACACATTTAGGATTATTAAAAAGTTATCTAGGAAGTTTTGAAAGTTTAAGTAAAATGTCAATAAGAATACCTGTAGCAAATACAAATAAAGTAATGACCAGAAATTTGGTTAAACAAATGGCAAGTGATGGGTTTTTACCTGTTATTGCATTAGAAGCGTGTGTTGAAGCCGGAAGAACTTATCAAGCATACCAAAGAGGTGGGTTTGATGAAGCCAGAGAACGTATTACTGAAGAATTCTCTGGTGCTGTTTTTTGGCTTGGTGGTGTAACTGCGTTAAATGCTTTATTCGAAAAAATTGGTCAAAAAATGCTTAAATTACCTAATAGGGCTGTTGATATTGCAAGTGATTCAGTTCGTAAGCCTTTAGATAATTTCTTAGAAAATGAAACGACCAAAGCCGGTGGTAAGATTTTAGAAAGTACAATGGCTAAATTTAAATTTGTTAAAGTTATATCAAGTGTATTGATTGCCAATGCATTTATTGGTTTTGTACTTCCTAAAATAAATCAGGCAATAACTCGTTCTTACCATAAAAATAAACCGGAAGAACAAAATCAATCTGTACCTGTAGCAGTTCAAATTGAAGATGAAAACAAAGCTAATCCTTTTGTTGCCAGACCGACTTTAAATACATTTGCTCAAAATAAAGATGATAAAAAAGATAATAAAGATGTTTCGTTTGGTTTAAATCTTCTTTCTATTGCAAATAAATTTGAAAGTGACAGAAATTATAAATTGCTTGCAGTTGATGCAGGTACTGCTTCAGGAAGAGCTTATTCTGCCAGAAATAATGATGAAAGAATTGAAATTTTATTTAGAGATTTAGGTTCAATTTATTTCTATATGTTCAATATGCAGAATATGAACAACTGGTTGAATAAACTTGAACAAAATGGTAATGGAACAAGATTGGATCCTATGTCTGCTGAATTTTCAACTAAATATATGGAAGGATACATTGAATCTAAAGGTAAAGGTGTTACTTCTGTTAATGTTGAAGAGTTTGCAAGAGAAATGCTTGGTAAACAAACTGAGTTACCTGAATCTTTGAAATCAAAATTTGAAGGTAAAGGAATTAAAATAATTTCATTAGACAACTTTAAGCAAGAATTGAAAAATCTGGTGCCGGAATCAGAATTGAAAGCATTTGAACAAGTTGCGGACAAGATGTCAGAACTTCAACCTCAAGTTAAAGGTGTTTCTATTTTGACAGAAGGTCAAGCGAAAGATGTTCTTGCCGGCGGGCATATTAATAATCCTGAATTTTTACAAGAATTCTTTAAAAACAGATTTGGTAGTAAATTTATGGACAAATACCAATATGTTGCTCAAAATGAGTTAGATAATGTTAAAAAAGAACTTGTTGATTATGTAAATTCAATTATTGATACCGCAAGAAAAACTGATGCTAAAGAAGTTACAAGTAAAATGCTTCGCAAAGCTTCCGATTCTAACTTAAAAATGAATGCTCTAAATTGGGGTACAGGATTTGCAATTTCAGCACTGTTCTTGTCTACAGTTATTCCAAAACTTCAGTATTTAATTACAAAATGGAGAACAGGTTCGGATTCATTCCCTGGAACTGCTCAGTATAGAGAAGATGAAAATAAGTAAATAATAAATAAAAGGTCAGTCTTTTTGACTGACCTAAATATATGTATGTGAGTAAAATTTGATTCTTATGCAACAAATGTGTCTAAAAATTCACCTGTGAATGCTCTTGGACTTTCATTTCTTTGACTGAATCCTGCAACAACTTGTTCTTGTCTTTCAGGTGATAATGTTCTCATTACTGTTACTTGAGCGTCATAATCAACACTTGCTAATGCTGCATTTTCTTTAACTTCTGGAGAAGCAAATTTTGCTGCGAATGCTAATGGATCTTTTGCAAATTCTGCATCAATCTTAGCATAATTTGTTTCAGCTTTAACAGGAGCTTGTTTTTCAAATCCCAAAGCTTTGTTCATTTCTGCTTTGATTTCTAAATCAGTCATATTATCAGTAATATGCTTAGTTTCAGCTGTTTGTTGGCTTTGTTGAGTTTGTGTTGCTTGTTGAGTTTGTTCAGATTTTTTAGGACCTGAAACATTTCCTGTATTAAAAGGCAAAAAACTTCTTAAATTGTCTAAGTAACCCATTTGTCGAATCTCCTTTTTTACTCACATACTCTCTTGTTCGTATTATCAATCATTCTATGTTTTGATTTTCCATCTGTGTATATATAAAGTATTTCAGTTTTAAATAATTGCTAAAAATAAAGTAATTTGTTAATATTTCTTAATAAATATCTGATAATTATTTAATAATTCTGTTTTGAGGGTTGAAATATATCCTTATAGGTAACTTTTGCATAAAAATTATACCCTAATGGCTAATAGCAATATGGCTAACTAATGATAATATAGTATAAATGAAAGGATGCACAAGGTGGAACATAATAACATTGATTGTACTAAACTTAAGACAAATCTTACTGATAGAGAACAAGAAGTTCTTAATTATGTTGTTCAAGGTTTAACAAATAAACAAATAGCCCAAATTTTGATGATAACGCACCATACTGTTAAGGCACATGTAGCATCAATTATAAGAAAAGCAGGAGTGAAAAATAGATTGGATGTTGCATTAATTGCAATCGCAAATGGTGTTGCTAATCCTCGTCAAGGCTAAGAACAGCCATAAATGCTTCTTGTGGAACTTCAACACTACCTACTGATTTCATACGTTTTTTACCTTTTTTCTGTTTTTCAAGAAGTTTACGTTTACGAGAAATGTCGCCACCATAACACTTGGCAAGAACGTTTTTACGCATTGCTTTAATATTTGTTCTTGCAATTACTCTGCCTCCGACAGCAGCTTGAATAGGGACTTCAAAAAGTTGTCTTGGAATAATATCTTTTAGTTTTGCCGTTAACTTTTGACCCACATAGAAGGCACTGTCTTCGTGACAAATTACGGACAATGCGTCAACAACTTCTCCGGCAAGCATGATATCAAGCTTAACAAGTTTAGAGCGTTTGTATTCACTGAACTCATAATCCAAACTTGCATAACCTTTTGTTCTGGATTTAAGTTGATCATAAAAATCTGTAATAACTTCACTCAATGGAATTTCGTATGTTAAATCAACACGAACTTTATCCAAATATGTCATGTTTTTAAATATACCGCGTTTTGATTGAGATAAATCCATTAGCGTTCCAACGAATTCGTTTGGTGTAATAACTTGAACTTTTACATACGGTTCTTCAATATAATCTCTGTATTGTGCAGCAGGAAGATTTGAAGGGTTATCGATTTCAACTACTTCACCATTTGTTTTGTGAACTTTATATACTACTGATGGAGCAGTTGTTACAAGAGAAAGATTATATTCTCGTTCTAATCTTTCTTGAGCAATTTCCATATGGAGCATTCCCAAGAATCCGCAGCGGAAGCCAAATCCTAATGCACTTGAAGTTTCCGGTTCAAAAGTAATACTACTGTCGTTAAGTTTAAGTTTTTCGAGAGCTTCTTTAAGATCTCCGTAATCTTCATTATCAACAGGATACATACCTGAAAATACCATTGGAAGAGCTTCTTTATAACCAGGTAACGGTTCTGCCGCAGGATTTTCGACATTTGTAATTGTATCACCTACAAAACGTGTCAATTCTTTAATAGAGCCTGCAAAATATCCAACATCTCCACAGGTTAGTTTTTTGACAGAAACTCTTGAAGGTGTTTGATAACCAAGTTCAACTACTTCATATTCTTTTCCGGAAGCCATAAATCTGACTTTGTCACCAACAGAAATACTTCCGTCAACAACTTTAAAATAGCATACAGTTCCAAGGTATTGGTCATAAACACTGTCAAAAACTAATGCTCTTAATGGTTTTTCCGAATGGTCATCAGGAGCCGGTATGTAATTTACAACAGCTTCCAGCACTTCATCAATACCAACACCTGTTTTAGCACTTACAGGAATTGCCATAGATGCATCAATACCAAGTATTTCTTCAATTTCTTGACGTACACGATCTACATCTGCAGATGGCAAATCTATTTTGTTAATGACCGGTATAATTTCTAAATCTTGTTCAATAGCTAAGTAGACATTTGCAAGTGTTTGAGCTTCAACACCTTGAGTCGCGTCTACTATGAGCAAAGCGCCTTCACACGCAGCAAGAGATCGAGAAACTTCGTAAGAAAAATCTACGTGCCCCGGAGTATCAATTAAGTTCAATTCATAATTGTTGCCGTCATTAGCCTGATAATTCATTCTTGCGGCGTTAAGTTTGATAGTAATACCACGCTCACGTTCAATGTCCATGGAATCTAAAAGTTGTTCTTGCATATCACGTTGTGCAACAGTACCTGTTTTTTCAAGCAATCTGTCTGCAAGGGTTGATTTTCCGTGGTCGATGTGGGCAATTATACAAAAATTTCTTACATTATCTCTTGTTTTCATAGTTATAATTATAACTTAAAAAAATCTGTTGTAAAATATCTTTTATTCAATATTTGCAATAATTTCATTAAAAAACCGACCCGAAGGTCGGTATTTGTTTTTGTTTTGATTTGAAGATTGGCTTATGCAAGCCCAAGAACTTTTTTGTACCAAGAGAATGACTCTAATTCAGTACCGTTAAAAGTTGTTTTGGTGCATTGAGTCTTCAAATAATTTTCAAATTCGTCGTTAAATTTGGATTTTACCTTTTTAACTTCTTTGTCAGAAACCACAGTTGCCATAGACCTACTCCTTTACACATTAAAGTTTGTAAACTTCTGTTATATTATACCACAAAATTCATGATATTTCTAGGTATAAAACCTTATTTTCGATTTTTTTGCTACTACTGTAGGGTTTGCAATGTAAATATTTGTTAAGAATATTTGTTTTTGTAAAAAATGATTTATTAAAACAAAATTTTGTTAAAATTTTGCGATATTTATGGTAAAATTTTTGCATGATACTAATAGGCGAAAATATACATATAATCTCTCGAAAAGTTCGTGAAGCTATAGAGAATAAAGATGAAAATTTTATCAAAATTTTGATAAAATTTCAGGATAATATGGACTGTATTGATTTGAATGTAGGTCCGTCAAAAGGGAAACTTGACAATGCATTCTTCTGGCTTTGTTCCTTAGTTGAAAATCAAAATATTTCTTTTGATTCAACCAATGTAAATGCGATAGCGGACGGCTTAAAACTGGTTAGAAATACCGAAGATTGTTTTATTAACAGTACATCTAAAGATATTGAAAAACTTGAACCTTTGACTGATTTGGCACTTGAGTATAATTGCAATTTGATAGCTCTTGCTATGTCCAAAGAAACAGGAATTCCGAAAACTGCTGACGAAAGGCTTGAAATAGTTTTTGAGATTTATGAAAAATGTATGGAAAAAGGTTTAGAAAGCCACAAATTATTTTTTGATCCTTTGATATTGCCGGTTTGTGCTGATCAATCTCAGGGTGTTGAGGCGCTTAATACAATACATATGATTAAAGAAAGTTTTGAACCAAAGGTCAATACTGTTATCGGTTTATCGAATATTTCAAATGGTGTTCCAAATGATATGCGTCCGCTTGTGAATAGAGTATTTATGGCGCTTGCATATGGTGCAGGTTTAGACGCTGCGATAATTGATGCGAAAGATTTAGAGTTGGTTAGAATTATAAAAATGTTGGAAAGTGGTATTCCGAGTTCAAATGTAGATAGAGTTTATCTTAGTCTTTCGAGAATGATGTCTGACTTTGGCGATTTGGAAGATGTAGAATTTGACAAAAACAACATTGAAGAGCAAAATATTATTAAAACTGCAGCTGTTTTGCTCAATAAAAAAATATACTCTGACAGCTTTACACAGGTATAAACTTTATGGTAAAATACATAAGGCAGGTTTATGAATATGAAAATTAAAAAGCATTTGTTTACAACAGTTTTAGTTTCCGCAATAGCATTATGTGGTTTACCTTCGAGTGCATATATGTCACCTGAGGCAAGTGTTCTGTATCAGGAAGCTTGCAGTGCTGAACATCAACAAGATTTGAAAACTGCAATTGATAAGCTTGAAGAAGCAATTACTATTTCCGGAGATGATATTACTCTTTATACTAAGCTTGCTGGTATCTATTCCGAAATTGATGAATATGATAAAGCTCTTCAAGCTTATAACAAGGTTATAAAAATTAAACCTGACGATGCTTTTATTTACATAAGTATTGGAAGTATTTATGAAAATCAGGGAAAATATAAAGATGCATTAACTGCTTATAACAAGGCTCTTGATATATTTCCTGAGTATAAATACAATTACTTTAATATTGGGAACGTTCAATACCAATTAAGAAATTATAATGAAGCTATAAAAAATTATAATTCTTTCTTGGATACATATTCTCAACATACAGAGGCTCGTGAAAATCTTGCTGCATCTTATTCATCTATAAAAGATTATTCAAATGCTTCAAAACAATATCGTAGACTTTATGATAAAAATCCTGATTCATTTAAGCATTTTTCAGAATATGGCATCGCTTTGTTGAATACAAATAATTCTGAAAAAGCGGCTGAAATGCTTGAAAAAGCTATTGAACTGAATGCCGGAAATAATTCTGCGCATTTAGGATTGGCTCAAGCGTATCAGGATTTAGGTAAAAATGATCTTGCTTATGAACAATATCAATATGTTCTTTCAAAGATTCCGAGCCTTAATAATGTAAGATTAGATTATGCAAATCTTCTTGCTGCAATGAAAAAAAATACTGAAGCTATTGAACAATACAATTTTTATATCAAAGCTTTTCCAAATGATATAAATGGGTATAAAAATATAGCTCTTGTTTATAAGGAAGTTGGAAACTATGATAAAGCGATTGAAAATTTCCTTATTGCTGAAGAAAAAGATAGCAAAGATATCAATTTGAAAAAAGATATTGCAAATTGCTATCATAACAAAAAAGATTATTATTCTGCGTTGAGATACTATAATGAAATACTTACGTCTCAGCCAAATAATACTGAAGTAAAATTGAATAAAGCAATTGCGCTTCATGCTTTAAATAATTATGAAGCTGCCATTCCTATATATCAAGAAGTTTTAGCTGTAAAGGGTGATAAAACTGTTCGTGAAAACTTGAATAGTGCTCTTGTTGCAAGAGGGCATGAATTGCTTGAAGATCAAGAATATATAAGAGCAATTGACAGTTTTAAAGCTGCTATCAAGGATGGATATTCTGACGGTTATGCTTATTATGGATTGGCTAAATCTTACAGAGCAATTGGTGAAAATACAAAAGCTTCTGAAAATTATGAAAAAGCTATTTCTATGGATCCTGATAAAACTATGTATTCAGCAGAATATAGTGATTTTATATCTTCATTGTACAGACCAAAAAATAATGTTGAAAATTCCGATGAAGAAAAAGTTCTTCCGTCAATTACTTTGATTGATAATTCAGGAAGCGCTTCTACCGGTGAAATTAAGGTTCAGTCTGTAGTTAAACCTGTAACATCAACTGTTGCGATTAAACAAAATGAAGATTTTATCTTAGAAGGTGATAAGAATTACAAAGAAAATAACTATGATGCTGCAGTAAGAAATTATCAAGACGCATTACAGCTTATTCCTAATGATGCTGTTACTTTGTTAAAAATTGGTAATGTCTATAAATTGAAAGAAGATAATGCCAAAGCTGTTAATTATTATCAGAAAGCTATTATTGTAAATCCTGATTATACAGATGGATGGTTTAACTTAGGATTGGCATATGCTAACGAAAATAACTTAATTGAGTCGCAAAAAAGTTTTGAAAGAGTAATTTCTCTTGATTCAGATTATAATTTTGGTTATGCGTATTATGCACTGGGTATGGCTTTTGAGCATCAGGGAAAAAATACGGAAGCTGTTAAGAACTATAAATTGTTTATCAAACACAATAATGATAAAGATATGATTAATACAGTTCAAAATAAAATAAAAGAACTTCAATAATATGAAAAAAGTTTGGTTATTTATAATAACAATATTTATGGTAATGTTTACCTGTGCTTGTGATAGTGAACAGTCACAAATACTTTTTAATAAACATCCTTTTACGCAGGAAACTATAGCTACCACACAGAATATTTTCAATCCGGGTGACAGGATTTATTACTTAATAACACTTCCCGAGCCTGTAGTTACAAAGAAATTATTGATACAAGTTGTAAAAGTCGGTGGTGGAAAGGATGAAAGATTAGGATACGAGTTGGTCTGGACTAAAAGAGTCAAATTAAAAGATGAGCAAATCTATTATTTTACCGATTATGTTGTTTTTAATAATAATGGTGTATATATAATGAAAGTTTATTCACAAGATAATCCTACCAAGATTTTGACTACAGCACAGTTTCATGTAAAAAATTAATATAAAGGATAAAAAATGATAAAGAAATTAGCATTAGAATATTTTTTCAACGGATACTCTTGTTCTGAGAGTATTGTAAAAGCTTGTATTGATGAAGGTTTGTGTGATGAATCTTTGCTTCCTTGCGCAACAACATTTTCTTCAGGAATGTCTTCAGGATGTTCTTGTGGAACGGTTACAGTTGCTCAATTGGTTTTGGGCTATCTTTTCGGTAGAAATAATAAGTTTGGTAATGAGATTATAGCCAGAGAAAAAGCTGCTCAATTAGTAGAAGAATTTAAGAAAATAAATAAAGTAACTTGTTGCAAAGTTCTTTCTGCAGGAGTTGAGCCTTCTGCTAAAAAGCAGCATTGTTCAAAATTTGTTGCTGATACTTGTGATATATTGGAAAGTATAGTAAGAGTTAAAGTTTAGGTAGGTTTTCGTGCAAAATTTTTATAAAACAGATAAATTAAATTTCCTCACAGCAGGCATGCCGCTTGCTACAGGCAAGGATGGATACCCAAGAGCATTTGAGATTATAGAAGAATTGGGACTTGACGGAATGGAAGTCGAGTTTGTACATGGGGTTCGAATGACGGATGCTACCCGCGAAATAGTTAAGCAAATTCGTGAGGAGAAGAATCTCGTTTTAACAGCTCATGGACCGTTTTATATCAATCTGAATTCTAAAGAGGAAGACAAAATTGAAGCGAGTGTGCAAAGGATTATTGATACCGCAACTACTGCTTCAGGATTTGGCGGTTATAGTATAACTTATCATGCAGCATTTTATATGGGAAAAGACAAAGAAACTGTTTACCAACAAGTTAAAACTCAAACTCAGAAAATTGTTGAAATTCTTGAAAAAAATAATATTAAAATATGGATTCGTCCTGAAACTACGGGAAAATCAACTCAGTGGGGAGATTATGAGGAAATAATCAGACTTTCTAAGGAATTTGAACAAGTATTGCCTTGTATAGATTTTTCTCATGTTCATGCTCGTACGGGTGGTGAATACAACACTTACGATGAGTTTTGTAAAATACTTGATAGAATCGGAAGCGAATTGGGTGAATTTGCATTGAATAATTTTCACGCACACCTTGCGGGGATTGAATACACTGCGAAAGGCGAAAAACGTCATTTGATTTTAGAAGAATCTGATATGAACTATAAAGATCTTTTAAAAGCACTAAAAACTTTCGGGGTTAAAGGTGCTCTTGTGTGCGAAAGCCCGAATATTGAAACAGATGCTAAGTTGTTAAAAGACTATTATATGAGTTTATAATTAAACCTCGTCTTCAACTTCAATGAGAATATCGTGAATTTTGCAGTTGAAAAATTTGGCAATTTTTTCTAAGGTACTGATTTTATAGTCATAATGTTTGCCACTTAGCAGATGGCTTACTGTATTTACGCCCAAGCCGGTTGCTTCTGCGATTTCATCTTGTGTATATTTTTGTTTCCAACGAACATTATATAAATTTACTACGTACATATAGCAAGTATATTATCCACCTTGCAGGTTGACATAAATTGCCTTGTAGTATATAATTTCTATATTGCACAGTGAAATTTGAAATATTTGTTAATATTCTGGGTGGGGTTTATATTATTATTTTTAAATCAAACCTCGTCTTCAACTTCAATGAGAATATCGTGAATTTTACAGTCGAAAAATTTTGCAATTTTTTCTATTGTACGTAATTCATAGTTATAATATTTTCCACTGAATAACTGCCCTATTGTCTTTTTGCTTAGACCTGTGGCTTTCATGATTTCATCTTGGGTATATTTCTTTTTCCATCGAATATTAAAAAGATTAACTATATACATACTGCAAGTATATATTTCACCACTTTAATTTGCTTTTTATCCACTTTTAAGTTAATATATGGATATTATAAGTTTAAAATTGAAATATTTATTAACATGAGAAAGAAAACTATTTGTATTGATTTTGATGGGGTACTTAATAATTACAACGGCTGGCAAGGCGAAGACAATCTTTTTGAAATGAAAGATGGTTGTGATGAGTTTTTAAATAAAGTTTCAAAAATATATAATATAACAATTTTTACTACACGTAAAAAATCTTTAGTTGTTGAATGGTTGAACAAATATAAACTTTCAAAGTATATTGAAAATATTACTGATAAAAAAATTCCTGCTGAGATTTATATTGATGATAGAGCTGTGAATTTTGATGGTAATTATGATAATACATATTCAAGTATTAAGGAATTTTTGCCATATTGGAAATAAGATATTATCTGTAATTTTATGATAAAATCTTCTTATGAAAGAATTTGATTTTTATATAGTTCCAACACCAATCGGAAATTTAGGTGATATAACGTTTAGAGCAATCGAAGTTCTGAAATCGGTTGATTTAATTGCCTGCGAAGATAGCAGAGTTACTCAAAAATTGTTGAATCATTTTAATATTTCCACAAAATGCGTTTCTTATCATAAATACAATGAAAAAGAACGCATTTCGCAAATCGTTAACTACTTAGAAAGCGGTAAAAAAATGGCATTGGTATCTGATGCCGGAACTCCGTTGATTTGCGATCCGGGCTCAGTCATTGTGAAAGAACTTCGTGAACGTGGTTTTTCGATTACATCTCTTCCCGGTGCGAATGCTGTTGTAACTTTTTTGTCACAAGTTTCTCGTGAAGATGAAAAATTTTCATTTGTAGGTTTTTTGCCAAAAACTCAGTCGCAAATTGAGGATTTAGTTAATAAATATGAGCATGAAGATTTCTTGTTTTATGAATCTCCTAACAGAATTGTTAACACTTTAAAGGTTATTCAAAGTGTTCGTCCGCAAGCCAAAGTGGCTGTCGGAAGAGAATTGACAAAAGTATTTGAAGAAGTTGTTGTAGATTCTGTTGAAAATGTTACAGAATATTTTGAAAATAATATTTCAAAAGGTGAATTTGTTGTAATGGTTTTTCGCAGTGAAAAAAATCAGGAAGATGCTGAAATCGAAAATAAAATAAAACTATTGCAGGACAAAGGTTTTAGCGCAAAGGATATTTCTGTAATTCTTTCAGAGTTGTATAATATTAATAAAAATAAAGTATATAAAATTGCAATTGGTAAACAGATGTAAATTACTTGTACTTTTTTTATAATTTATGCTACAATTTTGTTGGAGAGTAGTTATAATTTGTTAAGGAAGTAAAATTTTGAACTTCAACGTAACAAAAAAGATTTTATTAGCGGCTGTTTTGGTCTTATTATCCCAAAACACAACCTTGGCTGTCGATGACGTCTGGGGTGATATGGGACTTACGGATGATGCTGTAAAATATAATGATGATTATAAAAATACAGTTTTTGATAAATATACAGCCCCTTCAGATAGTCAAACTCCTGAATTCACTCAGGGTAATTATCCTACAGATTTTTCATCTCAATCTTCTTATAGTGAACCTATTGATAATGAGAAAAAATTAATTAGAGAAATTGAATTTTATGGATTGAATTCTATTGCTGAGCAAGAAATTCGTGAAAAAATGCAAATGAAAGATGGCGGTGAATATAGTCGTAATCTTTTACAAGCAGATTTAAAAGCAATATATGAAACAGGTTATTTTACCGAAAGAATGAAAGCTATTCCAACTTCTAACGATGATGGAACTGTTACTATTAAAGTTGTTGTTGAAGAAAATATTCCTGTAAAAGATTTTACAATTGAAGGTAACTCTGTTATTCCTACAGAAGATATTTTAATGACTTTTGATGGAATGAAAGGTAAACCACAAAATATTGCTCAATTAAATATTGCAATTTCTCAAATTCAAGAACTTTATCATTCAAAAGGTTATATTTTAGCAAGAATTGATTCAGTTTCTGATGATCCGGACGGAACAATCAATGTTAGTATAAAAGAAGGTATTATTGACAAGATTATGATTCAAGGTAATGAAAAAACCAAGGATTATATTATTGCACGTAATATTCTTACTGAGCCCGGAATGATTTATAATGAAAATCTTATTAAAGAAGATTTGGTAAGATTATATGCTACTCAAGCTTTTAAAGATGTAACAAGAGAAATTGAGCCGAGTGAAGAGATTCCTGATGCATATGATATTACTATCAAAATTCAAGAACAAAGAACCGCTAGTATTTCTGTTGGTGGTGGTCTTGATACTGTTACAGGTTTGTTCGGATCTATGGGGATTTCTGAAAATAATTTCCGTGGAAGATGCGAAAGACTATCTTTAACAGGCTTGGTAGGTACAGGTGTTATTCTTAATGACTCATCTGTTAAAGACCATATGAATATTCAGGCTGAATTAAGTTATTTCAAGCCTTATTTCCATAATGCGGATACTTCTTTGAATACAAGATTATTCTTCAGAGATTTTGGTTCATACCAAGTTCCTCTGGCTGTTGAAAGAAGATTTGGTGCTGAGATGACTGTTGCTCACAAGTTGAAAAGAACAAGACATGCAACTGCGACATTCAGTGTAGGTGCTGAAAATATTGATGTAAGAGAAGGTGATTATAACGGAATTGTAGGCATGTATAACCGTTATAATATTCCGATTGCTGAACGTGCAAAACAGTTAGAAGGCGGACTATTCTTATCTTTGAGTCCTGCATTATTGTATGATACCAGAGATTCTGCTACTGTAACCAGACATGGTACAATGGCTAGTTTAAGATTTGATGAAAATATTGGTTTGAACGGGTTCGACAAAACTAACGGAAAACTTACAGGTATGATTAAACAATACATTCCTGTTGCAAAGAAATCATCTTTATCTTTAACAGTTAAAGGTGGTGGAGCTATCCATGGTGATATTCCTGAAGTTATGGCATATCGTTTAGGTGGTCCTTATACTGTTAGAGGGTTCAAGATGAGTGGTGTTGGTACAGGTAATGCTTTCATTATGGGTTCTGCTGAATTCGCAACTCCTATACCATTCCTTGACAGAACAAGAATTGCTTTCTTGAATAACTTAAGATTCACAGTATGGGCTGATGCTGGTAAAGTATTTGACGGAACTGTTTCAAATACTTTGTATGACAGACCTATGTATGCTGTATCTGCCGGTGTTGGTTTGAAAGTATTTATTCCGGGTATGGGACCTCTATCTATTGACTACGGTATTCCACTTACAAATCCGGGTAGTAATGGTTCTAAAAACGGCTACTTTACATTTGGTGTAGGCGACTTGTTGTACTAGAAATATAAATAATTTTATATATTAACTGGGAGGAAATTTATGAAAAAATTAAAATTAATGGCTCTATTATTGGCAGCTGGCTTGAGTGTTTCTATAAGCACTAGCGCTAATGCTGAAGTTGGATTTTTAAACTACCAGAAAGTTTTGGAAAACTATCCTGCAGCTCAACAAGCGGTTAAAGAAATCGATGCTAAAGGTTTAGAATTACAACAATATATGTTAGAAAAAGAAAAACAATACAAAAATTTAGATACTCCGCTTAAAAAGCAAAACTTTGAATCTCAAACAGCAAGTGAATTGAAAACTAAACAAGAAGCTTTGTACAAATTGAGAGTTGATAAAGAAACTCAAATTATGACACAAGTTCAAAATGCGGCTAAATCAGTTATGGTTGCTCAAAAATTAGATGCTATTTTAGCTGATCAAGTAATTTTTGTTGGCGGTGTTGATGTTACAGATTTAATTATCCAAAAATTAAAAGGACAATAAGTTAAATCTATTATTCAAATTTAAGGCACTGGGAGAGTCTTCCGGTGCCTCATAACTTTATTAAGTGGAACAGAGAAGATTATGAATTATTCAGAAGATGGTAGACAATATCATATAGGCTTAAAACAAGGCGACGTTGGTAAATACGTTATTTTACCTGGCGACCCAAAAAGATGTGCAAAAATTGCGCAGTATTTTGATAATCCGCAATTAGTGGCTGATAATCGTGAGTATGTTACTTATACTGGTTATATTGACGGTGAAAAAGTCAGTGTTACTTCAACAGGAATTGGCGGACCTTCTGCGGCTATTGCTATGGAAGAACTTGTCAAAGTCGGTGCAGAAACATTTATTAGAGTTGGAACTTGCGGCGGTATGTCGTTAGATGTCAAAGGCGGCGATGTTGTTGTTGCAACAGGTGCTATCAGAATGGAAGGTACTTCTAAAGAGTACGCTCCTATTGAATTCCCTGCAGTCGCTAATCTCGATGTTACTAATGCCCTTGTTAAGGCGGCAAAAGATTTAGGATATGAATATCATACAGGTGTTGTTCAATGTAAAGACTCTTTCTATGGTCAACACAGTCCTGAAACTAAACCTGTCAGTTATGAACTTCAAAATAAATGGGAAGCTTGGAAACGTCTTGGATGTTTGGCTTCAGAAATGGAGTCTGCAGCTTTGTTTATCGTGGCTAGTTATTTGAATGTTAAAGTTGGCTCTGTATTTCTGACTGTTGCAAATCAGGAAAGAGAAAAACTTCAGATGGATAATCCTGTAGTTCATGATACAGAAAAAGCAATAAAAACAGCAATTGAAGCAATTAGAATATTAAAAGGATAATATTATGTTCGGCAAAAACAGAATGGAATACGTTATTAAAACTTGCTCAGGAGAAAATGCGCAAGAATTGCAAAATCTTTTGAACGAAATGTCTATGAATGGCTGGGAATTATACAGTATGCACGATGTTGGAGATGAAGAAGCTCCTCAACTTAACTGTATCTTTATGCGTCAGGCTAAATCTGATAATAATTCCGACTGTGATATCATCAATATTTCTGATTTCAAAAGCCAAATGGAGAAAATGCTTTCACCTAAGTTGACTGAATATGAAAATTGTCTTGAAATTCAATCAAAAATCAGAAATCAAAAAGAGAAAATTAATAAAATCAAAGCTCAATTGGAAGATGAAGCTCCTGCTTCTGTTCCTCGTAAAAAGCTTAATGACAAAATCTCTGCAGGTTTGAAAGAGTTGGAAGATCTTAAGGCTCAATTGAATAAAGCTACTTCTCCGGATTTGATGTATTCTAAACTTCATGAAGAAAAGTTGACTATCTATTTGAGTGAAGAATTACTTGGTTTTGTAGATTCTGATAGAGATAATTCAGGTGAAGAACTTATTGCCGAAACCGTAAAATCTCGTTTAAAACTTACTGAAGAAGTTGGGTATATTATTCCTAAAGTAATCTTTAAAGATGATGAAAATTTAAATCCTTGTGAATTTAGTATCAGAATTCGCGGTATGGAAGTTTTCCGTGCAGGTGTTTGTCCGAATTACCTTATGTTCTATGCTGATGAATTACATACTGAACACAAAGTTAAAAATTCAGTTGAAGCGATTGATGAAATTACTGAACGTAAAGTTATTTGGATTGAAAAAGATAAAGCTAAAGATTTTTGGCAAAAAGGTATTACACCGTCTGAATATATCGCTAAAGCTTTGGAATACGTTGCAATTAAGCACGTTGACGATCTTTTAGACTACGAAGATATCGATAAGTACCTTGAAGTCGTTGAAAAAGAAAACGAATTCCTTATTGAAAATATTATGCCTGATTTGTTGACATATTCTGATTTGAAATATTTGATGACTAGTCTTATCAAAGAAAAAGTGTCTATAAAAAATATTACATATATTTTTGAGAAAATTAACGATTTTGCTGACGAAAGCGGAAAAGCTGATATTCTTAATAAAATCAGACTTTCACTCTCAAGACAAATCTGCAAGAATTACATCAATGACGACGGTGAATCTATCAGTGCCTTCGAACTTTCTGAAAAAACATATACAGAAATCGTTCTTGGCTGTGATGATACAGAAGATTCGCTTATAAAAATTGATGGTGCTCTTGCCGAAACTCTTGCTGACAAAATCATGAAAAAGTGTAAGAAATTGAATATCCATTCGCCAAAATTGGTTGTGCCAATGGAATACAGACAGATATTCTTCACTCTTTTATCTTTGTATATCAACGATATTGCTGTTCTTGCACAAGAAGAAATCGGTTGCGCTTTTAAAATAGATTCTCTTGGTGAAATCTAGTCCTCGCCGGACGGGGTACTTTGCCACCAGTTGAGTCCTAAAGTAAGCGATATTGTTCAGCTCCGCAGGGGTCCTCGCCGGACGGGATATTTCGCTACCAATTATGTTCTAGACTTATCTTTTTGTGTTTTGTAAACAAATGTTACAAAACTGCGCTCTTTTTTGATAAATAATTAAAGATTATTAAACTTCATGCCGTAACTCATCATGTGAGTAAAGAATAAGGAGTACCGAAAATGACAATCAAGTTTAATGATTTCAACAATGGTTATAACAATTATAACTTTGTTATCGGTAAAGCAACTTCTAAAGAAAGTAAAAAGGCAGAAGAAACAAAGGAAATTGAAAAAAGTAACGTTGAATTTAAAGGTTTAAAAAACGAAACAGATTTGTTAACCAAAAATGTTCAAAATCTTTATGGAGTTAATGTTGGTAAATTTGCACCTGAAGATAAAGATTTGGCAGATTCTACCAATGAAATTTTAGCAAGTTTAGGTTATTCATACAAAGTATCAGCAGCGCAAGTTGCTAGTGTTACTAACAGTGTTAAAACTGTGGTAATGCCAGGTATGAAAACAGCAGAAGATGGAGCAGTTGCTGCACATATTCAGGATCCTAACGGACCGTTTGCAGAATTATTTGCATAAGACTTATAAATATACTATATTTACTCACGTTTTAGCCCGATTATTTTTAATAGTCGGGTTTTTGATTATTTATGTTTTTTCTTTAATTTAATGTAAGCATTTAAATTTGCATTAAAATATTCTAAATCATTTTCATCAAGTTCTTTTAATTTTAGTATAATTGAACTTTGAGAATTTTTATTTATTATTTCATTAAAGTTAAACAATTCACTATACGAGATGTTTAAATATTCGTGTATTTTTTCAATAGTTTCAACAGATGCAAAACCTGCACCTATTTCGATTTTCACTAAAGAATTTCTATGAATCCCGATTTGTTCTGCAAATTCTTCTTGTGATAAATTAAGTGCTTCTCTTAATGTTTTAATTTTGTTGCCAAAGGCTACTTTCAAACTCATATAATAAGTTTAGTTTATTTTTTAGAACCTAACCATAATATATTGTATTGCAATTAGTGCAATATAACATATAAATTTATAGACACTTGGGTGATGCTATATAGGTGGTATTTTGTGTATAAATATATATGTAGAGGTACGAATATATTTGTGAGGAATTATGAAAAAGATTGATTTAACTGAACAAGAACAACTGGTTCTTACATTTATGGCTAATGGTTTTACCAGAAAACATGCTGCTAAGCAATTGAACATTTCTTATCCGAAATGCTTAAAAATAGTAAGAAATATAAAAGACAAATTTGAAACTGACAGAATTGCTGTATGTATTGTTCAAGCTTTTTATAAAGGGTATATTACTTCTTTATAATTATAATGTCACCACGTTTAACTTGTGCAGATAATTGTTTTATAACTTCATTATCCATTCTAATACAGCCGAGGGAAGCATATTTTCCAATGCTTTCGGGTTACTGGTTCCGTGTATAAATTCGCCGGTTAATCCTTTTTCACCTGTTTTTGGGTTTAAAGTCTCCAGAACAATTATTTTTGGACCGTAGGCTTTTGGATTTTTTCTGCGTTTTGATAGTGGAGGTGCTCCTTTGTATGGATAGGTTTCAATGTGAGATACTACGCGAACCCCTGTATGAGTTGGAGTACTCTTTTTACCGCTGGCAACTAAAAATGCTTTTTCGGGTTTGCCGTCAGAATTGTATTTGTATAATACATTTTTTGACAAGTCAACAACTATTGTTGCAACTTTTGTTTTCCCTTGAATTTCTACTTTAGGACTCGGTGCATGTACTAAAATTTTTGGATCTGTTGTTCCTTGAGCTGGCGGAAGAGGGACGGTTTTTGCTGAATTGGAAAATATTCCGCCGGATGTTTTTGGATCGACAGCATAAGTTTTAAAATTTAACAGCGGTTCTGTTATTTTTTTGTTCTGGAGTATATTTAAACCATATGTTGAGTTGTAATTTGTATAACCTGAATTAAATAATAAATCAGAATTGCTGATTCTTACCATAAAACGTTTTATCCCCTGTGTAATTAGAAGTATCCCTTACTTATATATAAAAACATTCTTGTTGTAAAAATTGCCTTTGTTCTAAAAATTACCTAAATGTCCTATAAATAAAGGATAAATGTAATTTATGTTTTAGTTATCATAAAAATATGGATAATTATGTGCATACTGAAGAAGATAAAGAGTTAAAAGCCGTTGGGTTAGAATTGATGTTTCTAACTCCTGAGAAATGCTCTTCTAGTGACGGGATTACGGCTGTTGAATTGGCAAAACTTGTGAATCTTCCTGTGGATATAGTTAAGAAAAAATTGAATATTTTGAAAGATAAAGATATTGTCAGAGTTAAGGGTATAAACCCTAAGTATTGGAAATTTAACGAATATAATTTTCAACGTATGGATGAAGATGATGAAATATTTTTACTTTTATGTAGTTTTGATGATGTCGATTTTGACAAGTATTTTTCTTATTAAATACAAGAAAAGTAGTATGTAATTTATAATTTAATATGTTATTATAATAATAGTAGGAATAGAGCGAAAATGACCAACAGTACAAATCAATACATTAAACCTATTACAACAAAAATAAATGCGTCTGGTAATATTGAAATTGGCGGATGTGATCTTGTTGATTTGGTTGAAAAGTTTTCTACACCATTGTATGTTATTGATGAAGCTACTCTTTGCGGTATATGTAATGATTATAAAAAGGCTTTTGAAAAATATCCAAAAGTTCGTATGATGTATGCTTCTAAAGCTCTTTGCACAAGTGCAGTTGCAAAATTGCTTTCTGATGAAGGTTTTGGTTTTGATACTGTTTCAGGCGGAGAAATTTACACTGTTTATAAAGCCGGTGTTGATATGAGCAAAGTTTTGTTCAATGGTAACAACAAATCTTTTGATGAATTGTCTTTGGCAGTAGAATTAGGTGTTGGTAGATTCTCTACTGATAACTTTTTTGAGTTGGCTCTTTTGAATGAAATTGCTCAGAGTAAGGGTAAAGTTGTTGATATTTTATTAAGAATAACTCCGGGTATTGAATGTCATACTCATGAATATATTCAAACAGGGCATTTGGATTCTAAATTCGGGTTTGATTTGACTCAGATTGATGAAGCTGTTGAACTAATTCTTGGTGAATACAAAAATTTAAAACTTTACGGATTGCATGCGCATATTGGTTCGCAAATTTTTGAAACCTCGATTTATGCTGATGAGATTGAAATTTTAGTTAAAGAAATTGTCAGATTGAATGAAAAATATTCATTGAATCTTGATGAAATCAATATTGGCGGTGGGCTTGGAGTTAAGTATGTAGATTCTGATGTTCCGCCTTCAACTTTTGAAATCGGCGATATTATTATAAATAAATTGAATGAAGTTATTGAAAAATATAATATTGAACCTCCGACTGTGTTTTTGGAGCCGGGTAGAAGTATTATTTCAACTGCCGGAGTAACTCTTTATACTGTAGGAAGTTCAAAACAGGTTCCGCATGGCAGAAAATATGTTGCAGTAGATGGCGGTATGGCTGATAATCCTCGCCCTGCAATGTATCAGGCTGAATATTTGGCGGAAGTTGTTAATAAAAAAGAATCTGAAAAAACTGAAAAAGTCACCATCGCAGGAAGATTTTGTGAATCAGGTGATATTTTGATTAAAGAAATCGAACTTCCGGAATTGGATGAAGGCGATATTCTTTGTGTTTATAATACAGGAGCTTATAACTATTCTATGGCTTCAAATTATAATAGAGTTCAAAAACCTGCAATGGTTATGGTGAATAACTCTTCAGCTGATTTAATTGTTGAGAGAGAAACTTTAGATGATTTGATTTCGCACGATATAATTCCGGATAGGTTAAGATTATGATTGATGAATTTTTAATGTTATTTCACAATATTATAGGTAATTGGCATTTATACATAAAAGATACTTTTGGTTGGAAAAATATCTTTGAAGTACTTATTATTGTTACTGTGTTAACTATTTTTTATCAGAAATTTATTAAAAATACTCATTCGGAAAAATTTGTCAAAGGTGCGATTGTTCTTGTATTTATTTGGATTTTGAGTGAACTTTTAGTTGCTTTAGATTTATCAATTTTAGGTGGTTTTATTCGTGCAATTGTTATATTTATTGCTTTGAGTTTAATTGTTATTTTCCAACCTGAATTGAGAAGATTCTTGGGCTATTTGGGACAAATTGATTTCTTTAAACGATTTTTTGGTAATGATAAAAATAAAAATGAAAACAAATCTGTTGATGTGATAAAAGAAATTGTTGAAGCTGTTAAATATCTTTCTAAATCACATACTGGTGCTTTGATTGTGTTCCAAAATGATTTAAGTAATACTTATCATGATGTTGGAACTATATTAAATGCAGATGTTTCTACAGAATTAATTTTAACAATTTTCCACGAAAATACTCCGTTGCATGATGGAGCTGTAGTTATCAGTGGTACGAAAATTATTTCTGCCGGAGTATTGCTCCCGTTGACAGATGATCCTAAGTTAAGTTGGAAATATGGTACTCGCCATAGAGCTGCAATCGGAATGACTGAATCCAGTAATGCTGCTTGTCTTGTTGTTTCTGAAGAAACCGGTGACGTATCAATTACTCTTGACGGTTCTTTGAAAAAATATGATGATATTCCGACTCTTAAAGCTGATTTGGAAAATATTCTAGGTTATAGAAAAGTCGATGAAGAAGAAAAGAAAACTTTGTTTAATCTTGAAAAATTTATTACATTGAAGAAAAATGGTAAATAATATGACAAATGCTCCTGAAGTTTCAAAAAAAAGTTTATTTTTAAAATGGGTTAGAAATTTATTATTTCTAACTTTTGGTGCTATTGTAACAGCGTTTGCTTTGGAAGCTTTTTTGGTTCCAAATAATATTATTGATGGTGGTATAATCGGTATTTCAATGATTATTAGCCATGTTTCAAAATGGAATTTAGGTATTCTGGTTTTGGTTTTAAATATGCCGTTTATACTTTTAGCGTTAAAAAAGATGGGAAAAAAATTTGTTTTTCAAACAGCTTATGCCAACGTAATTTTAGCTTTATCTATTAATTTTTTCCATCATTATAAAGTTACCGGAGATGTCCTTTTAGCAACCGTTTTTGGTGGTATAATTCTCGGTGTCGGTGTAGGTTTGATATTGAAGAATGAAGGTTCTCTTGATGGTACTGAAATTCTATCTTTACTTGTATCAAAAAAATTCGGATGTTCTGTCGGCGAATTTATTATGGGATTAAATTTATTTATATATCTTGTTGCAGGTAAAGTTTTTGGATGGGAAAGTGCGATGTATTCCATAATGACTTATTTTATAGCTTCTAAAGTTATAGATATTGTTATGGAAGGTATGAACAGTTCTAAATCTGTAAGAATTATCAGTGATGAGTCTTGTGCTATTGGGCAGGCTTTAATTGAAAAATTAGATATCAGTGTAACTTATTTACAAGGTATTGGTGGCTATACAGGACAAGACAAAGATTTGATTTATTGCGTAATTTCTCGTCTTGAGCTTCCTAAAATGCTTGATATTATCAAAGAAATTGATCCTAAGGCTTTTGTCTCTGTTGTAGATGTTCATGAAGTTTATGGTGGACGATTCAGAAAGAGAATTGATAAAATTTAACAATATAGACAATTTAAAAAAAATATAATATACTGGTTGAAAGAAGAGATAAAGGAAAAATAAAATGGCAAAACACAGTGATACAGTTCCTATAGAGGTTACTATTCTGACTGCAGACCACGATATTAAAGGGGTTGTGCATGTTTCAAAATATACAAATACAAATAGGGAACTTACAGATCTTTTGAATGATAAAGAACGCAGATTTTTGGCTGTGACAAATGCTGAGATTTACCCTCGTGTTGGTAATCAATCTCCACGCAGATATAATTTTTTAGAAATTCATATGGATTATGTTCTTATGGTTCATCCTACGACTCAAGCCGTATTTAAAGATTCCGGCAAGACTCAGGAAGATATTTCAAGATTTAGAGAACTAAGATTGAAATTAAATCAAACAAAACCATTCTAACTAAAAAACCTTCAATATTCTTGAAGGTTTTTTTTATTTAAAGTTAAATAGATCTGTGATTTGTGTATTAAGAGCTTTGCTCAGTCTTTTTAAAGTTGAAAGTGTTGTGTCGGTAATTCCTCTTTCAATTGCACTCATATAACTTGGTGATATATTTGCTCGAAAAGCAAGTTCTTCTTGTGTTATTTCGGCTTCTTTTCTTAGATATGTAATACGTTTTCCAAACTTTCGGCATAGTACTTTATCGTATTTATAAGTTTTTTTACCCATATATCAATTTTAGGCTATCTTATTATAAATTATAAACTATGGGATAGTTGTAAATGCCTTAAAAGTCAATAATAATCATGCATTGAAATTAAATAATTTCATGATAGCATGTGGTTGGAATTAAGATATTAAGGAGAAGATTCATGACTGAGCTTAGCAGTATTGAACGTGTTTTTTCGATAACTAATCAAAATGGTATTAAGGAAGTATGTATATTTGGGTGCGTATTCAAAATAAGTAAGAAATTTATTTTTAATCTTAAATATAAACATTTACCTATTGAACAGAATAAAATTGTGTTTGTGAATTTTAAAGGTGGTGGATATGGCTGTAATCCTAAATATATTGCTGAAGAGATTATAAGACAAAACCTTCCTTATAAAATGGTTTGGCTTGTTAAAGATGTTGAAAATGCTAAGTTATCTATGGATATTCCTTCAAATATAAAACTCGTACCATTTCGATCTGCAGCAGCATTGAAGGAACTTGCAACTGCAAAGATTTGGATAGATAATCAGAGAAAAATTTACCATGTAAGACGCGGATTGAATAAAAAAGAAGGTCAATATTATATTCAAACCTGGCATGGTAGTTTAGGGATTAAAAAAGTTGGTGCGGAAGCAAATACTCCGAATACTGAAGATAGCTGGTTACCATTTGCTATTGAAGATTCAAAAATGACAGATTATATTCTTTCAAATAGTACATTTGACGATCAGGTTTTTGAAAAGAATTTTTGGGGTTATGGTAATATCATTAAATTAGGACATCCTCGTAATGATATTTTCTTTAAAGATAATACTCTTATTAAAGATAGGATTTATAAAAAATATAATTTAGATAAAGATACAAAAGTTTTATTATATGTACCGTCTTTCAGAGATGATTACAGATTGTATTGTTATAATCTTGAGTATAAAAATATATTGAAAGCTGTAGAAAAAAGATTTGGTGGAAATTGGGTACTGATGATTAGGCTTCATCCTAATTTGATTAAATATACCGAATGTTTAATTCCTCCAAAAGATAACATTATAAATGTTACAGAGTATCCTGATATTCAAGAAATTCTTGCAATTTCAGATATCGCAATTACAGATTATTCAAGTTGTATATTTGATTTTATGCTGTCAGGTAAACCGGGATTTTTATTTGCAAATGATATTGAAGATTTTGATAAAGACAGAGGTTTTTATTATCCGCTTGAATCTACTCCATTCCCGCTTGCAAAGTGTAATGATGAAATGGTTAATAATATTAAAAACTTCGATCTTGAATTATATCAAAAAAATGTCAAAGAATTTCTTCAAAGCAAAGGCTGTATGGAAGATGGACTTGCCTCTCAACGAGTTGTTAGTTTAATTCAAGAACTGGTTAACAAATAAATTATTTTATCGCAGGAAAGAAATAACGAATTCCATCGTCTGATCTCCAGCGGATATAGCCTGTTTTAGGTGTTTTGTCCAAGTCCATAACACTTACTAATGCCCAGTTTCCACGAATAACATTTAAATTGATTTTCTGTGGCATATTCATTGTTGAGATTGTTTTAGATAAGTCTTCCGGTGCAGCTTTCATATCTTTGCATTTTTCCGGTGAACTCTTTAATAATCTCAATCCATATTTTTTACCGTAAGAGTTATAGAAATTTATCCAAGTCATAAATTTATATGGATCGTCTTTTTTTATCCACCCGGTTTCGCCTGTTGAATTGTTATATATTATTTCAACCCAGTCTTCTGTTACATCAACAACATGAATCAATGCAAGTTCTTTTTTGGGTAGAAGTACAACGAAGAACTTTTCTGCTCCAATACAATCAGGGAAAAATTCATCAGCATTCCAACGTACACGATAAAGAATTTGTGAATTCTCATCAGGTTCTTTATATATTTTTACATCATTTCCAACCTGATAAAGACCAACTGTTCTTGTTGTTACAACATTGGGTCTTACCGGTATAATATCTTTAGAGTAAGCAGTTTGCCCTATTCCAAACAATAATATAGATACAAATGCGAAAAATATTAATAATTTTTTCATTGGTTTACTCCCTGAAAGTTATTTGAGCGTAAGTTTTTTGAAGTTTTTCTCTTACGGATGTCATTTGTTGATCAATAATTTCATCGGTTAGAGTTGCACTTTCGTCTTGCATTTTGATTCTGAAAGCAACACTTTTGAAACCTTCTTCAACATGTTCACCTTGGTAAACGTCAAAGATTTCTGAACCTTTAAAGATATTTTGTTTTACAGAACCTTTTATAACCTTTTGAATATCATCAAATGTAACATCATCATTTATGATAAATGCAATATCACGTTTTACTTCAGGGAACTGTGGAAGATGTTTAAATCTTGGTACAGTTTCTTTTACTGCCCCGATAAGTTCTGTTAAATCAACTTTGAATAAAAATGCGTCTTGGTTTAGTTTCAACTTATCAATTAATGTCGGATGAACTTGACCAAAATAACCGATTGGTTGAGGTTTTTTGCCCAAAAGCATTATAACAGCAGTTCTGTATGGATGAAGAACTTTATGGGTTTGAGCAAGTTCGGTTTCTTCTATTGGAACAAGTTTGATTCTTCTTGTAACTTCCAAATCTTCAAACAGATTTTCTATAATACCTTTTACGGAATAGAAGTCAGTTGTTGTTTTAACTTGCCATTTTGAATTTTGTACTTCGCCTGTTAAAACTCCGGCAAGAACACGTGTTTCTTTTACTCCGGTAGTTTTTTCATCAGCTTCAGCAACTTTTAGATAAGTTTTACCGATTTCGTAACCCCAGAAAGTCTTTTGACCGTTATCAAAATTATATTTCATGCAGTTTAGAACACTTGCAGCTAAAGTTTGACGAAGCATTGAATATTCTTCACTTGCTGCATTTGCAACTTTTACCGCTTTTTCATCATCATAAGAGATTTTGAATTTGTCTAACAATGATTTACCAATCAAGGAACTTGTTTGAATTTCGTTTAAACCTGCTGATAGCATAAGTTCGTGAACTCTTTTAATTACTCTTTCTTCTAAAGTAATCACAGGAGTTTGTGATTTTGAAGGTAGAGTTGGAGCTATTTTGTCGTAACCATTGATTCTTGCGATTTCTTCGATTAAGTCAATTTCTCTTGTCACATCGTAAGCTCTGAAACTTGGAACTGCAAATTTTGCAGCTGCAGCGTTTCCGCCAAGTTTTTCAAAACCTAGATTTTCTAAAATGTTATCACATCTTTCTGAAGAAATTTCGCAACCTAATATTCTTTTAACTTGCGGATAACGAAGAGTTATTTCTAATGGTTCAAGTTTATTTTCACCATCTTCTACAACTCCGATAACTTCGGCATCTGCAAATTCTACAAGTAATTGCATTGCACGCATTAGAGCAGGTTTTACTGCTTCGATATCGATTCCGCGTTCAAATCTTGCACTTGCATCACTTCTGTAACCTGCGCTTCTTGAAGATTTTCTGTTTGCAACAGGTGTGAAATAAGCTGCTTCTAAAGCTATAGCAGTTGTATTGTTATCGATTTCAGAATTTTCTCCACCGAATACACCGCCTAAACATACTCCTTCTTTTTCTGTTGCTATAAGTACTGAATCTGTTGTTAATGTTCTTTCAACTCCGTCAAGAGTTACTAATTTTTCGCCTTCTTCAGCTCTTCTCACGCAAAGATATCCGTTTAATTTGTTATAATCAAAAGCGTGTAATGGGCAGCCATATTCAAGCATTACATAGTTTGTAATATCGACAACATTGTTAATCGCTCTTACTCCTGATGCGATAAGTCTTTTTTGCATCCAGTCAGGAGATGGCTTAATTTTGATATTTTTTAGTAAACCTAAAGAATAATATGTACAAACATCTTTATCTTTAATTTCAACTTTAAATTTGTCAGTTGTTAAATCTTTAGTGCATTCGATAGGATTAAATTTCAATGGTGTATTAAATAAAGAACTTAATTCTCTGGCAACACCAATCACTGACATTTGGTCACCTCTGTTAGCTGTAGGCGCAATATCAATAACTGTATCTTTTTCAAAGCCTAAGACATCTTTAACATCTTCACCTAAACCTACGTTAGGGAAAATTCTGTTTAAAATAAGAATACCGTCTTCTTCTTGATATCCACGTTCTGAAACTCCAAGTTCATCAGCAGAGCAAAGCATACCTTGAGATTCAACTCCACGAATTACGGCAGGAGTAAGAGTAAACATTTCTCCTGTTTTTCTGTCTAAAACTTGTGAACCAACGCTTGCATAAGGTATAATTTGACCTTCTGCAATGTTTTGAGCACCGCAAACAACAGTTTTCAATCCTGATCCTGTATCTACTGTAACAAGATGTAATCTGTCTGAATTCGGGTGGTTATCTATTTTTTCAATTTTAACAGTTTTAATATTCGTAAACATTGGTTTAACGTCTTCTACCGCTTCAACTTCAAGTCCGCTCATTGTAAGCTCATGAGCTATTTGTGACGGTTCAATGTTTGATATATCAACGAATTCGTTTAACCAGTTTAAAGATACTTGCATTTATTTTTCCTCTTAATCCTAATCTAAATCTATGCTTATATTTTATTACAAAAGACACAGGATGTAAAATATATCATTTATTTAGGTTTATTTTGTGAAAATTTCTGTTTATTATATAATCTTTGTATGAATTTAGATAGCCAAATTGATAGCATTTTATCTCCAATAGCAAATAAAATTTCCGGATTGATATTTTCTCACGTAACAATTCACGGTGTTCGTGTGGAATTTTTAATTGTTCTTTTAATGGTTGCGGCATTATATTTTACTTTTAGAACAAGATTTATCGGATTATGGGGATTTAAACATGCAATTGATTTAATTACTAAGAAATATAAGCACGATGATGCAATTGTTCGAAAAAAACATGGTGAAGTATCGTCATTCCAAGCTTTAACTGCGACAATTTCTGCTTCTGCTGGCATGGGAAATGTTGTGGGTTCGGCTCTTGCCGTTTCTGTAGGTGGACCGGGGGTAATTTTTTGGATGATTGTTGCCGGTGTTTTTTCTATGGCTTTAAAATTTGCAGAAGTTCTTCTTGGTATAAAGTTTAGACAAATCAATAAAGACGGATCTTCTTCCGGCGGTCCAATGTATTACATTATCAATGGGTTACGTGCTCCATGGATAAAACCTTACACTCCGTATCTTTCAAAAATTTACGCTATTTGCTGTGTATTTGCGATGATTGGCGGATGGAACTTGTTCCAGATCAATGCGATTACTACTCAAATTACGAATGTTACCGGTTTATTTACCGGTCAACGTTGGATTTTTGGTTTGATTGTTGCTGTGATTACATATGTTACGGTTATTGGCGGAATTAAATCTATAGGAAAATTTACATCAAAAGTTACTCCTGTAATGTGTACTTTGTATGTATTTTCAGCATTTATAATATGTTTGTTAAATGTACATCATATACCTGAAACTATTTGTTTGATTGTAAAAGAAGCATTTAAACCTACAGCTGTTGGTGGTGGAATTTTTGCTTGTATGTTGTGGGGTTTTAGACGTGCAATGTTTGCAAACGAAGCAGGATTAGGTACCGCACCGATTGCATTTTCTGCCGTTAAGACCAGCAAGCCTGTTGCTCAAGCTTTTATTGCAATGTTACAACCATTTGTTGATACGGTAATTGTTGGGGCTGCAACAGCATTTATCATTGTTGTTACCGGCGCCTATTTAAATACTAACGGAATAGAAGGTATTGAATTAACTTCAAAAGCATTTGCTTCGGTTTGTCCATTCTTTCCTATATTGTTAACTTTTATGGCAAGTTGTTTTGTATTATCAACTATGCTTTGTGGTTCATATTACGGAACAAAAAGTTGGAATTTTTTGTTTGGCGAATCTAAGATGACTACCCGAACTTTCCAGATAATTTACTGTTTATTTATTATTATTGGCTCTGCTATGAATTTGAAAAGTGTTGTAAATTTGTCTGATGCATTCACTTTATTTTTAGCTGTTCCAAATTTGATTGCAGTATTTTTATTATCTGATATAATAATGAAAGAATTGAGACGATATTGCAGAAAATATAATATCGGTTTCTTTAAAAACGAAGGCAATGAGGAGAGAGAATAGATGATTAAAAAAGGTTGTTTGGACATAGTTCAATCAAAATGCGAAAATTGTACAGATTGCGTATTGGCAAATACTCGTAAAAATGTTGTATTTTCTGACGGAAATCCTGAAACTGCAAGAATTGTTTTAATTGGTGAAGCTCCTGGGGAAACTGAAGATGAAACAGGAAAACCGTTTGTTGGTCGTGCAGGTCAATTGTTAGATAAATTCCTTGAAGAAGCAGGAATTTCAAGACAAGATGATTTGTATATTATTAACACAGTTAAATGCAGACCTCCTGAAAACAGAGTTCCAACAGAAGTTGAAAAAACTTTATGCGAAAGATATTTGACTGCACAAATTGATATTATGAATCCACAAGCAATTATTTTCTGTGGTGCTACAGCATTAAAATCATTCTGGGCAGATAAAAAAGTTCAGATTTCAAAAGTTCGCGGAAATTGGTTTAATGTTACGATTAACGGAAAAGAATATCGTGCAATGGCAATATTCCATCCATCATATCTTTTGAGAAACCATTCAATGGAAGAGGGTTCTCCAAGAAGATTGATGCAACAAGATTTATCAGTAATCAAATCTGAAATTCTTGGTGATAAAAAGGAGTATTCCACGTCCAACCCTTTCAATAAGGAAATGGCTTTGGTATAATCAAAATCCGAAATTTATATCATATTCAAGAGAAAAAGATACGGCTAAAATCTAGCCGTATCTTTTAGTTTAAATTTATTATTTTTTAATTGATTTATAAGGTAGAATAGATTTATTTTTTAGAATAAATATAATACAATTCATCAAGTTCTTTTGCTCTCAATTTAATTAAATTAATTTGATCAGCGGCAAGAATATTTGTATA
The DNA here is from genome assembly GCA_014803505.1 of bacterium. Classification (GTDB taxonomy): domain Bacteria; phylum Cyanobacteriota; class Vampirovibrionia; order Gastranaerophilales; family Gastranaerophilaceae; genus Zag111. The sequence goes on from JAAVBM010000021.1 coordinate 58,937, forward strand.
CATTGTACCCATCATTGTACCAATGGTTTCGCTATTCAATTTTTGTTGAGCGTTTTTATATAGTAACCATTGTTTCTGAGAGTTGAACAAAAGTGCGCTTTGTTCTTTATCCATAATTTTTTCTAATAACTTTATATTTTTATCTATTTCTTTTTCCCATTTCGGAATAGCTTCATAGACACAATCATTCATGCAAACAGTAGTATAATTGCAAGATTTCATACACTCTTGAATCTCTATATCAATAAGTTCCGCTTTCTTTTTAGTTAATTTCAAATCTTGATATTGTTTTTGTGCAAAATCTTTATCTTCAGAGAGTATATCATTTTCAGAACTTATTTCAGAAATGGTATTATTTAATTTGCTAATTTTAGCATTTAATTCTTTAACTTGCGTATTACATTTTATTGCATATACAAGGCTGACTATAGAGCAAAAAGATAAAAATATTATGATAAATATCAGAATAAATTTTTTCATAAACCTATTTTACTGAAAATCTTAAAACTATTCAAATTTTTTATGATAATTATTTTTAATCATAATTGTATTTCCTTTCATTTTTATTTGATAATTGTTTTTTAATCGACATTTTTTATTATAAAAGTGTTAATATGTCGTTGCTAGTCCGTACTTTTACGGATTGACAAAGTTTTTCAAGCTATCAGAAGGTTGTAGCTAAATTTTCGCAGTAAAATTTACATAATTTACAAAAAAATTGTAAATATTTTGCTTAATAAATACTATAATTTAAGCTTAATTTTATTCCTATTTTACGTTCATAGCTTGTATTTGACGCATTTTTGTATTGATTTCGTTCATCAAGCTGATATTTTCTGTTTGTCTGGCATATTTTTGAGCTTTTGATAAAAGATTATATGCTTTGTTTAAGCTGTTAAATTCAACCATGATATCTGCGGCAGAAAGATAGTTTTGTGCAATTTTTACCGGAGATTCTGCGGTTGTATAATTTTTAACGGCTTTAGAGTATGATTTTAATGCCTTTTCTGGTTCATCGAATTTTGTGTACGCATTTGCTGTATTTGATTCAACAAAACCTCTGAGGTTATAATTCTCGGTTTCTTGAGCCAAATCTGACGCTACTTCGTAAAAATCAAAAGCTTCTTTTTCATACATATCGGTATAAATATTTCCGATTTTTGTAAGCGATGCTGATTGTGCAGGAAGATTTTCTGCTTCTCCCGCAAATGAAACTGTGCTGACGTAGTGGTCTAATGCCGGTGTAATTTGATTTACATCGTCATAAATTTGTGCCATTGAGTAGTGGGCTTTAGTTTTCACATTTTCGTCAGTAGTTAACTTGATTGATTGGTTGTAGCTTTTTAGAGCTTGAGCCAAATAATCATGATCATCGTAAATTTTACCTACTTCATAATATATTTTTCCTGAAGTTTCGGTATCATCAATTTCCATTGCGCGGTTTAAAGCTTGTTCAAATGAGCGTATTGCATTTTCAGGGTCATTAGCGTAGGCATATTTTTTTGCCTGAATAAATAATGATTTTAATTGCTTGTCCTGAGGAATTTTAGTCGATGTTGTTTGACCTGCAACTGTAATAGGAATTACGTTAGAATTTTCTTCTTGTGCAGCTTGTGGAACTGTTTCGACTTGAGAGGTTTCGTGAAGCTCTTCTTGTCGTTTAGTTTGACTTGTTGAACCGTCAGGAAATTTTACTAAAAATCTTTCGTTTATATCATCTTCGTTGTATTTGAAGTCGATTTTTTGTAGAAATAATGTATCAACCCAGTTTTCTACGACTTTTGAATCTTTTCCTAATGTATCTGAAATATGTTTATCCAGAATGGAAGATGCGTTTTTTAGATTTGATTTAACAAGTTTAGTATTCGGGTTGTCTTTTTTAACTTGTTTCTCTATTAAAGAAAGGTATCCTTCAACTTCTTCTGCCAAATCTTCAGGGGTTCCGATTGCAATTGCAGTGTTTTTAAAATCTTTAAGGATTTGGGCAATATTAATTTGGCTGTCCAGTTGATTTTGGGTAACAGGTTCTGCTATTTGTTGAGGTTGAATATTTTGGTTTGCAGGATTGTTTATACTTACGCTACTGTATGCGCTTTGTGCAGGCATGGAAAATTTTTGTTCGTAAGCAGGAGTATATGTTTGTTGTTTATTTTCAACCTGTTGCAGACCTTTACTTCTTGAATTTTGATTGGATTGTTCTTCGCGTTGCGCATTAGCGGCTGAAGATTTTTCTTCTTCTTCACGCTTTTTGACAGGAGTTCTGTTATCCTGTTTTACATAAGGTCTTTGATATATATTATTTAGACTCAATCCCATATCTTATAATTATCTACCTTCAAGCCTGACTATTATACATTATATTTTTAGCATAATTTCATATCAAAAGGGTCATACTTTTGTATGATTTTTGCCATGATTTATTTAAGTTTATTTTTACAAAAGTCAAGGTATTGAATTTATCTATTATAGTTTGCAAACAGGTTAAAATATGCGGGATTTATAATGAAAATTATTTTAACAAATGTAAAAGATTTGACATAATATCATGACAAATTGCTTTGCTTATTTTATTATTGAGTAAATTTTGGAGGCAGAATGATTGAGCAAATTTTAGAAAATAAATCCGATTTTGATTTAACTTCAAAAAGCACATTTTCCAGTGAGAATGATACTTTTACATCTCGTTCTTTTGCTGCGTTACTTGCTAAAAATACTGTTCCGGCTTCTCATAAAAGAATTGCCGATAATTATTTAATTATTAAAAAAGTATTTAAATTCCAAGTGTGCATGAGTAGAATTTCTAATGTTGAAAAATCATTATTGGAAAAATATGATTTTAATGTTATGGAATTTACTACTATGAAGCAAATGTATGATGAGTTAAGCCTTTTGCAAAAATGGTCTGTTTCTGAAAACAAGGAGTTGAGAGAAGATTCTGATAATATTCTTATTATTAGAGTTAAGGAATTGAAATACTTGGAAGCAAGCAGATATGCTTCTGTTTCTAACGAAATATATAACGGTTATAAAGCATTTGAACAATATTTGAAAGAAATAAGTAAGTTTCAATCAGTGCAACCGATTCACTCTTTGAATATCTAAGAACCTTAAAATAAAACATATAACTAACGAGAAGAAAAAAGGACTAAGTAAAATTAGTCCTTTTCTATTTGATATCCAAAGTTTTTTAAAGTTTTATCTTTTTTACGCCAATCTTTTTCTACTTTGACTTCTAATTGAAGATAGACTTTTTTCTCTACAATTTTTTCTAATTCCAAACGAGCTTCTGTGCCAATTTTTTTCAAAAGACTGCCGCCTTTACCTATTAAAATTCCTTTTTGACTTTTTTGCTCACAAAATATTGTTGCATAAATTTTATCAATTTCTTCTTGTTCCATATAGTTGGTAACTTTAACTGCGACGGAATGTGGAATTTCGTCAGAGGTGTTAAGTAATATCTTTTCTCTGATTATTTCTTCAGTAACATCACGCATAGTTTCTTCTGTTACTATATCTTCAGGGTAGAGAGGTTCTCCTTCTGGGAGTTTTTTGAAAATGTTTTTCATTAAAGTATCAATATTTCTGCCCGTTTTTGCTGAAACTTTTACAACCGGAAGGTTTTCATTGAATAAAGTTTTATATGATAAAAGGTTTTCTTCAACTTTTTCTGCTTTTTTAATTTTATCAACTTTGTTCATTACAATAATTATTGGAATGTTTGTTTGCAAAAGATTTTGCGCAATCCATTTATCACCTTTTCCTGCTGGATCAGAACCATCGACAAGAAATAAGATAACATCTGCATCAGGTACTGCAATTTTGGCTTCATCAAGAAGAAATTCCCCCAGTTTATTTAGGGGTTTATGAACTCCCGGAGTATCAACGAAAACTATTTGACCTTCGTTATTTGTGAAGATTCCTTTAATTCTTTTTCTGGTAGTTTGGGCTTTGTCTGTAGTGATAACAATTTTTTGTCCTAAAATTTGGTTTAAAAGTGTTGATTTTCCTACATTTGGACGCCCTATTATTGCAACAAATCCACTTTTCATGAATATATTGTAACATAAATTTCATTTTTTTTTAATAAAGTGGCAAATTTTTTTACTCTCGGTTATTATATAAATAGTAGTGTAGTTGTTAGATTAGTGGAAAAATGAATAGAAAAAAAAATATAATTATCGCCGCTGTTGCTGTTGCTCTAATGACAGGTGTTTCAGCAGTTAAGGCTAGTACTTCAAATAATTTACTTCAAATGGACGTCAGAAGATCTTCTGCAGCAAATACTGTGGATGTGACTTTTTATACGACAGGTGATTCTACAAATTCTGTAGTAACAAGAAAGTCTAATAACCGTTATGTGGTTTTGTTACCGAATGTTTCAGGATCAAGTTCGGTTATTCCGGGTATTGGCGGAGTGAAAGATTTAATAACTGATATTGATGTAAAAAATGTTAATGATGGTATTGGCGGCTATACAAAAATAACTTTTGGTACAACTAAACCTATAAATATTAAAACTTCTATTAAGAAAACTTCACCATTAACTCAAACACAAAAAGACTATAAAGCATTAATTGCTCAGAATAATCAGCAAGCTTCTACACAAACTCAGCAGGTTAAGACAAGTGAGTCCACTCAATCTGCTAAAGCTACCCCTGCAACTACTGCTCCGGCAGTGTCAACTCAGCCGAAAGCTCAGCAAACAAAAACTGTGCAAGTTGATAATAATGTAAAAGCTGCACAAAAAACTCAAACCCCGACGCAAACATCTAAAACGCAATCTACACCAAAAATTAGTTTGACACCTATCAATCTTCCTAAAGTAAAGATTGAACCGCCTAAAATTAAACAGGAACAGGTAAAACCAAAAGTTGAACCTCAAAAAATTGTTGATACACCTAAGGTTGAAACTCCTAAAGTGGCAAAATCTGCTTTAACAACTTCTGTTGATAATTATGTTCCAAAAATGAAATTTGATGAAAATGGAAAACGTCATATTGATTTGGAACCTAGAGTTTCTCACGAAATTGTAAAAGAAAAATCTTTAGAAAACATAGATTTTGATAATGTTTCAAATAATGTGGAACAAAGTTCTACACTTGCAGAACAAAATGTTCAATCGAAAGATTCATATTCTGCAGTTGAAACTCCGCAAGATACTCAAAAATCAAATAACTTCCCTGTATGGATTTTGATTGCAGGCGGATCTGCGGCTCTTATTGCAATTTTCTTCTTAGGATTTGATGCTTTTTCTCATTCTAATAAGAAAAATCAGGAGAGACTTAAATCATTCTTTAATCAATCTTCTAAAAATCAAGTTAGAAGACGTAATCGTGAATATCAAGATATAATTGATGATGATACTCTTAATTGGCAAGAACGTTATAAAAAATATGCGGCAAAAGATAAAGAGCTTCATCCGACTCCTGTTTCTAATGATATATCCTATGTTACAGATATGTCTGGTACAAAAAAAGCTATTGTAGCTCCCAAAAATGATGTTGAATCTAAAAAAGACTTGAAACAGCCTTCAACACTGAATTTTAGTAATGTTACTGATAGTATCAAAAATATACCGTCAGAAAATGAAGAAAAAAGAGCAAAATTACAAGCTAAAATTTCACAAATGGAACACTCTTTAGCTCAAACTCCAAGTTTGGAACCTTCAGATGAAGTTAAAAGCGGTGTGCGTTCTGAAGATGATACAATTATGAATTCTCTTTCTGATATTAAATTGAAATCTTTTGCTAAAGATGTAAGTTTGAAGCAAACTCAAAGAAGTCTATTAGAAGACGATAAAAAAGTTTCCAGAAATAAATCTTTTAAAGAAGGCAGATTCGTTAAATTGAAAAATTCTCCTTTAAGTGTGAATAAAAGAAATTCTGCGGCTACAGATTTGGAAGTTTCTGATATAATGAATAGTGGGAGCAAATATTTAACAAATAATGGGGAAATGAAAATGAGCAAAGAAAAAGAAAATTACTTATTATCTTCACTAGATGAATACTTATCAATTTTAGATGATGAAAAAACAAGTTCAGCAAAAGTTGCAGAAACTTTATCTCAAGTTCAACCTTCTGCAATGAGTCGTTCAGGTATTACAAATCCTATTTCAAGAGCTTCTAATCCTATGGCAAAACAAGAAATTGCTCATAGTGTTAACGGCTTGATTGTGAAATCAGGTTATAATATTAGTTCTGATAAAGGTTTCTATCTTGTTAATTTAGACGGTGTTTCAGCACTAGTTGGTAGAGTTAAAGATAATGTAGTTATTTTGAAAAAATTTGACCATGTAGTTGATAAACCGCTTCAAGTTAGACAAGATTATGGCTCTGTTTATATTGTCAAAGCTGGTGGATATAAGTGTCTTGTAGATGTTGCTAAAGACAAAATGGGAACACTTATTGAAATATAATTTTACATGGTTTTAACTCATAATGTTAAAGAAAATAATTATTTTAATCTGTTTAGTAATAGGGACAAGCATTTTTTGCTGTTTGAATTTTGTTAATAAAAGTTATTTTCCTGATAAAACAAAAATTCAATTAGCTTCTTGGGGATCTGAATCAGAAATACGAATTCTAAAACCTATTCTGAAAGATTTTGAAAGAGAAAATCCTGATATCGAAATCGATTTCATGCATATTCCTCAGAATTATTTTCAAAAATTACATTTGCTTTTTGCTTCTAATACGGCTCCCGATGTGATTTTTATTAATAATCATTATTTACCGATATACGCTAATGCTAATGTTCTCGAGGATTTGACCCCTTATTCGCAAGAATTTGAATTTGAAGGGCTTTATAATAAATCTCTTGAGGCCTTAACTTGGGACAAAAAAATTTATGCAGTTCCTCGTGATGTTTCTACTTTGGTTGTCTTTTATAATAAGGATTTGTTCAATAAGTTTAAAGTACCGTATCCAAATGAAAATTGGTCTATTGAAGAGTTTTTAGATACGGCAGGAAAATTAACTCATTTACCCGAAATTTTTGGAATATCATTTGATGAAGAGCCTTTGTTTTATCTTCCTTATTTGACCTATTTTGGAGTTAAGGATTTTGCAGATATGGATTCTGAAAACTACCAAAAGGGTTTAAATTTTTATTCAGATTTACGAAATAAATACCATTACGCTCCTAAAAAAGAAGAATTTGCAAGCGCAACTATGGCTCAAATGTTTTTGCAAGGACGTTTGGGAATGCAAATTTCAGGCCGATGGCTTGTTCCAAAGTTTAGAGAAGAAGCTAAGTTTGATTGGGATGTTGTTAGTTTCCCAAAAGGTGTTGTTCCGTTAGATTCTTCTGGTTGGGCTATTGCTAAATCGTCTAAGCATAAAAAAGAATCAATTAGGTTGATACAATATTTAGCTTCTGATTCCAGTGCGGAAAAATTTGCTCAAAGCGGTTTAATTGTTCCTGCAAGAATTCAAGCTTCAAAATCAAAATATTTTTTGGATGACCAAAAACCTTCAAATGCGAAAATTTTTATATCTATAATAAATTCTGCTGTTCCAACTTCTGTCACGGTTAATTTCCGAGAAGTTTTAGACGATTTGAAAACGAAAACAGAGCGAATTTTTAACAAATAAGCAAAAAAAAACGACTGTAATAAGTCGTTGGAAAATCAATAGGAAAAAGGGAAAGGAAAATTATATAAACATATTATGCGTTGAATGTCTTGAAAGAAGAATCAACGTTTTTA
>JAAVBM010000022.1 GCA_014803505.1 bacterium
CACATTAAGCCGTTTGGAACATTCTTAATCGGCTCAAAGGATTCGGTAACAGGTGACAGTCCAAAAGCTTTTATGGAACAACTAAATCAATGGACTAAAGCACCGGATAATAATCAGGTCATTGAAGTTGAAGGTGCAAGCCACATCTTCTATGGGAAACACGATATCTATGCAGAAACAATATTAGATTGTATTCAAAATCATTATAAAAATAAAAAAGAGGTAATTTATGCTTAAAAAACTACTATTATTTTGTTTAACAGGACTACTTATTTTAGGAGGCACAAATATGGCACTTGCAGAAAACAACAATTCCTGGGATAAGACATTCCCAAAATCAGATAAAGTTAATATAGAAAAAGTAAGTTTTAAAAACAGATATGGAATAACACTTGTTGGTGATTTATACACTCCAAAAAATCTGGATAAAAATACTAAAACAGCTGCAATCGCAGTAAGTGGACCATTTGGAGCTGTAAAAGAACAATCTTCAGGACTTTATGCTCAAACGATGGCTGAACGCGGATTTATAACATTAGCATTTGACCCTTCTTATACAGGAGAGAGCGGTGGTGAACCAAGAAATGTTGCAAGTCCAGATATAAATACAGAAGATTTTTCTGCGGCAGTTGATTTTCTATCAAACCAAGAGAATGTTAATGCTGATAAAATTGGAATTATTGGAATTTGCGGATTTGGCGGCTTCGGAATAAATGCAGCAGCTATGGACACAAGAATCAAAGCAACAGCAGCAATTACAATGTACGATATGACAAGAGTTTCTGCATATGGTTATAATGATTCAATGGATGAAAACGCACGTTTGGAACTAAAACAACAGCTAAATAATCAAAGAACAGAAGATTTTAAAAATGGAACTTTTGCTAAAGCATCAGGACTTCCTGAAAAATTAACAGGCGAGGAACCTCAATTTATAAAAGATTACTGGGGTTACTACAAAACACAAAGAGGATTCCATACACGTTCAATCAATTCAAATGGTAATTGGAATATGACTTCAAGCTTATCCTTAATCAATATGCCAATTCTACAATACAGTAATGAGATTAGAAGTGCTGTTCTTGTCGTTCATGGTGAAAATGCACATAGCAGATACTTCGGTGAAGACGCATTTAAAAAATTAAAAGGTGAGAATAAAGAACTTTTAATCGTAAAAGATGCTAACCATGTCGATTTATACGATAATTTAGATAAAATACCGTTTGATAAATTGGAAGCATTTTTTTTTTTTTTTCTGTAAAATATAAATTATTCACCAAAAACTTGTTTTTGAACTTCTAAGCCGGTTTTAGTAGTTGCTAAGCCGGCTTTTGAACTTTCTTTTAAAGTCGGAGACATCAACGCACCGGTTTGTTCCATAGCATCAATAACTTCATCTAAAGGAATTTTTGATTCAACACCGGCTAAAGCCAATTCAGCTGCAGTAATTGCATGTATAGCCATAAAAGGATTTCTCTTAACACAAGGAACTTCAACAAGTCCGGCAACAGGATCACAAGTCAGGCCCAATAAATTTTTCATCGCTAAAGCTGAAGCATTTAAAACTTGCGAAACATTACCGCCACGCAACTGACAAATTGCAGCGGCAGTCATAGCAGAAGCTGCACCACATTCAGCTTGGCACCCAGCCACAGCTCCGGCTAAAGAAACTTTCAAGGAAATCAATCTTCCTATTTCCCCTGCTGTAATTAAAGCATTCAACTGTTCACGCTCAGAATTATTATATTCTTCTGACACTGCAACCAAAGCTGAAGGTAATATGCCGCAAGAACCAGCTGTTGGGCAAGCAACTATTTTACCCATACGAATATTTTCTTCACTTGTAGCTAACGCATATTCAAGAACTTTTTCAAACACCGGCCCAAAAATTGCACGTTCTGTTTTAAATCGATTTTGAACATTATGACAATCCTGTCCACACATTCCGCTCATAGACAATTCTTTGCTTTGCATACCTGCTTGAATAGCTTCTTTCATTGCATATAAACTTCTTTGAGCAAATGCTCGAACTTGCTCCACTGATTGCTCCGAATATCTTGCCATTCCTTCTTGAGCTATCTCGTAAATTCTTTTATCTGTAGATATACACGCTTTTTTTAATTGTTCAAATGTATTTACATTCATAGTCATAATTAGTTTTCCAATTTCTCCACATAGCTTACAAAATATACATCAGGAATTTCTTCCACTATTTTTACAATATCTGAATTTATAAAACCATCAATACTTATAATCATTGATGCTTCACCACCTTTTGAATTTCTATCACAAAGCAATGATGCAATATTGATATTATGATATTGCAATAAAGATGAAACTTGCGAAATCATACCAGGTTTATCTTTATAAACAAGAATTAAAGTATTATAAGAACCGTTTAAATTCACACGAAAATCATTAATTTTTGTCACCAGAACTTCGCCTGCACCAACAGATTCTCCGGCAATAAACATATCATTTTCACCTTCAAACATCATTCCAACCGCGTTAGGATGGTATTTAAAATTATCATAATACTCAAATTTATATTCAATATCTTTAGCAATATCAGATTCAAAAATATTTTTAATTCTGCGGTCATCAACACTCAGCCCTAGAACTCCGGCTAGAAGCCCTTTTTCTGTACCATGGCCTTTTCCGGTATGAGCATATGAGTTGTATAATTTAAAAGTAACTTTTTTAGGTGTATCTTTATAAATATTTCTAGCCAAAAGCCCCAATCTCACCGCACCAGCTGTATGAGAACTTGAAGGACCTACCATTACCGGAGATATTATATCAAATAATGTTGTTTTGTTCATTTAATAACCTTTTCTTAAATTTTCCTCAATTTGATTTTTTAACAATTTTGTATCTTCAATTTTTTGAATCTTTTCGTCTATAAGCTCTTTTTGATTATTCACTTTAGCATTGTCATCAAAAGGGTTAGAGCGACCATAACCGTGGTTAAAACAAGTAAAATACACGATTATAGCAATAACTACAACTATAAGAAGTTCTAATACTCCAAAAGCCTTTTTCATCTCAATCAACCTTCCTAAACTATTTTAATCGATTTTGAGCTATGAACATACGAACAGCCTCATCTACATCACGTGGAGAACGTAAAGAATCCTTATTTAAATCAAAATCCTTAATCTGAGGAGGCACAAAAAATTTATTATAAATAGATAAACCCACAAATATAATTATTGAAAACACAGCAATTACTAACATTGCCAAAGTAAATTTAACAGCAACGGTTTTCATTGCAACTATATTTGCACTTTTTGCAAACGCAAAGTTAGCAGTGCCAAAAAGCACTACTAAAATTGCATACATAAGATTTTTATAGAATTTACTATTCTTCACCTGACTCCTCAGTCTTTTTAGTTCTTCTGGAAGTTTTAGCTGCTTTTGAAGCCCCTCTGTTAGGTCTTCTTGTTTTCTTTTTAGGTTCTTCTGAAGTCGCATCTTCTTCAACAACTGCAGGAGAACTAACTTCTACAGGAGTATCAGCAATACTTACTTCTGTTGGTTCAGTTTCAGCAACGGCAGGTTCTGCAGCTTTCTTAGAAGTCTTTCTTTTTCTTGATTTCCCTTTTATTTTAGGTTCATCAGAAACAAGTTCACTAGACTGTTCTTCAGCTACAGGAAGTTTAACTTCTTCTACTGCTGGTTGTACGACTTCCTTCTCCGGAACTACTTCAACGACCTGTTCAACTGTAGAAGCATTGTCATTATTAGACTTATTAAATTTACCTTTTCTATTTTTACGTCTATTATTTTCTTTTTTAACAACTTCTTCAGAAGCTACAACAGAAGGTTCTGTTTCAATAGCAATTTTTTGAGGCTGCTCTTGAGCTTGTTCTTGTTGCCCTTGTGGTTGTTGTTGATTATTTTTATTATTGTTAAATTTATTGTTTTTCTTAAAGTTGCCTGTAGGAAGCTTTAATTTTGCAGCTTTTGCACGATATTCACCTTCAGCTGTCGGAGTTGCAAAATTGAAATCCATCATAAAGTAGCCGCTACCTTGGCAATGAGGACATTTTTTAGTAAAGATTTCAGATAAAGACTGTCCTTGACGATGTCTAGTAAGTTCAACAAGACCCAAATCAGACAACTGGCCAACTTGAGGTTTAGCCTTATCTGGTTCAAGAGCAATTTCTAATTCTTCCATCATTGCAAGTTTATCAGCACGAGACATCATATCAATAAAGTCAACAATAATCATACCGCCGATATTACGTAATCTCAATTGACGCGCAATTTCATGAACAGCTTCAATATTTGTACGTAAAATTGTTTCATCTTGAGTTGCCGAACTGATAAATTTTCCGCTGTTTACATCAATAACAGTCAAAGCTTCAGTTTGCTGAATGAATAAGTATCCGCCTGATGGCATATTAACTTTAACATTCAATGCAGCCTTAATTTCTTTATGAATATCCATCGCAATTAGTAAAGGTTCAGTACCTTTATAAAGGGTAACTTGAATACCTTTTGACATATGCCAATTTTGCAAAATAGTTTGAACACGATTCAAGGCAAATGGTGTATCGACAATAATTTCTTTTACATCATCAGTACAAGCTTCACGAATAACTCTATATAAAAGATCCTGATCTCTGTAAATCAAGTTTGGAGGAGTTAGAGATTCTGCAGAAGTAATGATGTTATTCCATTTTTCCAAAAGAATTTCTAAATCTTCTTGAATATCAGCTTCAGACTGTCCTTCAGCTTCAGTTCTGATAATAACACCAACACCAACAGGCTTGATTAGATTTACAATAGATTTTAATCTTGCTCTTTCTCTTGAATTTTCGATTTTCTTACTTACACTAACTCCAGGTTCATTAGGCATAAGAACAAGGAAACGTCCAGGTAAACTAATTTCAGTAGTAACACGCGGACCTTTGTGTCCTGTAGGTTCTTTTACAACTTGAACTACAAGCTTTTGTTTTGGTGAAAGTTTTTCTTTCAATGTACCTTTACCCATAATGTCTTCGGCATGCAAGAAGCCCATTCTGTCAGTACCAACATTAACAAATGCAGCATCGATACTTGGAAGAATATTATCGACAGTTGCCAGATAAACATCTCCTAATAAAACTTCACCACGATGAATAAAAAAGTCTGTTACTTTTTTATTTTCCAAAACTGCTGCAATATTATCACGTTCAGCAATTACAATCTTTTTTTCAATACTTTGATTAGAATTTCTGTTTTTGTCGTTCATAAAAAATCCTTTACTATAATTCGTGCAAAGACTCGGTAAGAAATTTTATCCGCGTAATATCAAACATAACATCCGGAGCAATAATATTCATAAGAACATCAGCTCGCAGTGGCGGAATTTCAGATCCTTGACCTGCTTTCAATACTATAAATAAACTTTCGTCCTCAAATCGATATGAACCGATTGATAGCTTAATATTTATTGTTTTTAATAAACCTTTTTTGTTTTTCTTCTCGACTAAAATTTCGTCATTAGATAAAACTTTTTCTGTATTATACACTAATTTTTCAAAATCGTAAAGAGCAGGGTTCGATATCTTAATTTTATACTCAGCCCAACAAACCATCTGGTCTATTGATTGAACTAATTTTTCAATTTTATTAACATCCAATATAACCGACTCTTTTGGCAATACTCTTTGAAGTTCATCTTTTACAAAATTAACATCATAATCCTCAAGTAATTCCATATCTATGAGTTCTGTTGTACTTTCACAAAACAACGGTAAAGCTATACCTAATGAAATTTTCATAGTCGGATTATAACCATGAGAAAATGCAACATTCAAATTTGAACGAGTTATAGCTTTAAAGAATGTATTTTGCCAATCAAGATGTGAAAAATATTTCAAAATACCTGTTTTTGTAAGTTTAACACGATACCTGAATGTTTCTTTTATATCTCTAGGACATATTGAAGGATCAACATGAACCTGAGCTTCTTTAGCAAGAAGTTGAGCTTTTTCACTCGCAACGTAAGGTTTTGCCATAACTTTAGAGGTTTTAAAATTAGAACAAACTCCACATCCAACACATTTATGTTGACAAGTTGGAACAATATGTGGCGAAGTTTCATCAACTGCAAACGCTGAATTATATTCCCTAACAAACCATTCTTTATTAACACCAATATCAATAAAATCCCATGGTAAGTCTTTATTCAAATCATATTGAGTTTGTGCAAGTTGACTCAAATCAATTCCTAATTCATCAGCTGTTTCAAACCAAACATCTTTTTTGAAATACTCGCCCCATGCATCCAAATAACAGCCTTTTTTATAAAGAGCTTCAATATATCTACACAAGTCTGAATTTCCACGAGTTAAAACAGCTTCAATCAAAGATACAAATTTTTCATGATAATTAACTTTAACACCTTTAATATGTTTAACTTGATCCATCAAATAATGAATATGTTCAGTTACCTTTTCCAAATTCATTTGAGGACACCACTGGAATGGCGTAAATGGTTTTGGAACAAAAATAGACAAGGTGCAAGTTAAATCTAATGAATGCTTAAATCCACGTTCCTTTTTCATCAATCTGGAACGATAGCGAATTTTTCTGAACAAATCAGCCATTTCATCCATATCTTGCAGCGTTTCTGTAGGTAAGCCACAGATAAAATAAAACTTAACTCTTGACCAGCCATTTTCATACAATGTCAAAACAGCATTCATAATCTGTTCTTCTGTAATATTTTTCTTTATAACATCTCTAAGACGCTGGCTGCCTGCCTCAGGAGCTAATGTCATTGTAGACTTTCTAACACTTTGAACAAGATTTGCAAGTTCAAGGTTAAAACCGTCAATTCGTTGACTTGGTAATGATACAGAAATTTTCTTATCATTAAAATCAACAGCAAGTTCTTTTATAACCTCGTTTATATTCGCATAATCGTTAGATGATAACGACAATAGCGAATATTCATCATAACCGGTAGAAGCCACAAGCTCTTTAGATATATTGATAATATCTTCTGCTTCACGTTCACGAATAGGAAGTGTTACGTGTCCGGGCTGACAAAAACGGCACATTCTACCACAACCTCTGCGAATTTCTACAACAGCTCTATCTTGTATAGATGAAGAAAAAGGTATCGGATAGGATTTCAAAGCCGTATCATATTCCAATTGGGCAATACGTTTTTTCACCTTTCCACCAATACTTGCGCTCCATCTGCCACTATTTTCTCCGTCGCAAAGTGCCTTAATTCTTTCAGAACGAGGTAATCCCTTTGTTTCTTCCAATATTTTACAAACTTCTACAATTGAATCTTCACCATCACCAATCATAAAGACATCGATAAAATCACTCAATGGCAGCGGATTGTAAGCACAAGGTCCACCTGCAATAATTATAGGATCGTTATCAGTTCTTTCAGAATTTTTATAAGGAATTCCTGCCATTTCCAACATTTTTAATACAGTAGGATAAGCCATTTCGTATTGAAGAGAAAAGCCAACTGCATCAAAATCTTTTAAAGGTTTCTTTGATTCAAGACAATAGAGCGGATATGGAGTAAAATCAGGCTCCGGAGCATAAACTCTGTCGCACATATAATCTGCTTCTCGATTGATAAGTTCATATAATACACGAACCCCTAAATTTGAAATTCCAATTTCGTATTTATCCGGAAATGCAAGTGCAAATCGAACTTTTGCAGTATCAAAATCTTTGTTATGGGATAAGTATTCTCCACCTACATATTGATATGGTTTTGAACATTTAAATAAATCTTGGTGATATTTTCTAAAAAAACACATTTTCTTTCTTCTCTTAAGCTAAATCCTCGGGAAAATATTTGTCGATTTCAATAATTGTACCATCAAGCGTATTCTCATCAAATGATTTCATAAATTTAAATAAATCTTGGTTTGGCACGTCGTAAGAATATAATACAATTTCACCATCAAACTCGCGCATTACTGTCACCATATAATGACATTTTGAACTATATTTCAACAAATGCTCTTTGTTAAATTTATTGCCGTTAGTGTCCTTTTTTATTTTCACATAATTAAAGCCGGCATAAAATTTAATTTTATCCCTTATTTCAGGAGTTATTCGATTATTATTATGGTTTGAAAATAAATTGATAACATTCTTATTTATATGATCAGACACAACAATCCCTCCACCCTTATTAAACAATATAATTATAGAAATGTCTAAATGTTAAGCTGACAATTCTTTCAAATATTTAAGTACTTTTAATGCAGTTTCTCTGCGAACTTCCTCCGGAGAAAGTCGTAAATACTCAATAGCGTGAGAAACTTTAACATTTTTATCATACCATCTGCGCATAATATAGTTGTACTGATCTTCTAAACTCATTTCTTCCAAGTCAACATCTTTTAAAAGATCAATAATATAATCAGCACATCTAACTTGAATCTCCTCTGTTGAATGCTCTAATTCATTTATAGCTCGACTTACAACCGAATCCGCATCATACCATCTTTTGAACATTTTCATACTACTATCCTCATATTGTTAAGATTATTAAACCAAAAGTTTTGAGAAAAGTAAATTACTTTACAAAAAATAACTTTATATAAATATAAGGTTTTAGGTAATTCTCAGGTTATGCCATGCTAGACAGCAGTTTATACAATTTATCAAATCCGGCACTAAATGATGACATAGGACAAACATACATTGGTAAAATACTACCATATAATCCGATTGGATTCGGCACTGTGGGAAACTACAATTCTCCACAATTAAAAGGCGCATTGCAAAAAGATACTGCTGAAATAACCAGAAAACAAAAAGATAAAAAAAAAAAAAAAAAAATATTATTAGGTATTGGTTTAATTGCAGCCGGAATTTTTACATTTAAAGGCGGGAAAAAAGTATTTAAATGGTTAGGTATTCAATTTGCAAAAATAAAAACAAAATTAAAAAAATAATTTCCAAGTAATAGAAACGAATAGTGTGCAGTAGGCAGGATTTACCAATCCTGCTTTTTTATGTTATAATTTCATAATAAAAAAGTAAAGGAGAATGTGTTATGGCTAAAGAATGCAGTTTTGATATCGTTTCAGAATATAACAAGCAGGAACTTGTTAATGCTATTGACCAAGTAAAAAGAGAATTAACATCAAGATTTGACCTTAAAAACTCAAATTCTGAAGTTGACCTTGAGGCAGATAAATCTGTTACCATCACAACAAATGATGAAATGAAACTAAAAAATATTATTGATATTCTTCAATCAAAATTAGTAAAAAGAAATCTTAGTATTAAAATTTTAGACCCAAAACCTATTGAAAATGCTCTTGGCGGTAACGTTCGTCAAGTATTTGAACTAAAAAAAGGACTTACTCAAGACCTTGCAAAAACTATCGTATCAGATATCAAAGCTACAAAATTGAAAGTTCAAGCATCAATTCAAGGAGATCAAGTAAGAGTTACAGGTAAAGATAAAGACGACTTACAAGCGGTTATACAAATGCTTAGACAAAACGAAGATAAGTACGATTATCCTTTACAATTCACAAATTACAGATAACAAAAAAATCCGGTTTTATAAACCGGATTTTTTATTTATGATTTATGATTTAGATCTATTCTTAATACTTCATATATATTCATTTTTTTAGCTTTACCACGAATTTGAACTTCGCTAATCTTAATTACATCTGCAATATCTGAAATATGTGAATAAGTTGAACTGCTGACCAGAAGATTAGTTTTATAAACCTTGTTATAACTTTCAATTCTACTTGCAAGATTTACAGTATCACCAATTACAGTGTATTCCATACGAGTTTCGGTACCAATATTTCCAATAAAAACTTCACCGGTATTTATACCAACACCAATTTCTATTTTAGGCTTATTTTCAAAAAGCCATTTTTCTCGTAAATATTCAACCTTTTTAAGCATTTCATAAGCACATTTTACTGCATTTTCGGCGTGGTTAATATCCTGAATAGGTTCTCCAAAAATAGCCATAACAGCGTCACCGATAAACTTGTTAATTACGCCATTATATTTGGTAATTATCGGCTCCATTTCGGCAAAATATTCATTCAGAATCATTGAAACTTCTTCTGCAGACATCTTTTCACTTAAACTTGTAAAACCTCTGATATCAGAAAATAATACCGTTACAACGGCTTTTTTACCACCAAGTTTTAATTCATCAATATTGCTTACAACATTTTTCATAATATCTTGAGAAAGATATTTGCCCATAGCCTGTTTTATTTTTTCTTTGTTACGGTTTTCAGATATAAATTTAAATGAATAGCCGAAAATTAAAGTAACAAGCTGTACAATTATAGGAGCAATAAAACTTAGAATATATCCATTATAAGCCAAAGCCGCAACTAAAATAAAGAATACAACATCTGCAATCATTACACTAAGTAGTGATTTTAAAAACTTGAAGCGTAAGATAAATATAAATGTTAGCAATGAAAGTAAAAATATAGTTAATAATTGGATATTCCAACCTACAATCTTCAAGAACTCATCATTAACGATATTGTCATACATTGAAGCTTGAATATCAACTCCTGGATGTCTGTCATCTTTAGGGGTTTTCAAAACATCGGCAGACGGTCCGGAAATATTAACACCGATAAATATAACCGTATTCTTGTCAAACAAAGTTGGCGGAATATCATCTTTTTGAGGATTACCAGCCTTTAAATTTCTATAAGAATCAATTATTTTATAAGCAGAAAAGGCATAATGTGTAAAATCACTTTTACTACTAATATTATCATAATATTTGATATTAGTTTCAACAGAACCTTTAGTAATAAGATTATGAGGAATTTTTAAACCTGTTTTTGGAACAATAATGCTATAGTCATCAATAATAACATCATTCGTATTATTTTCAAGCAAATACATTTTTAAAGGTAATGACGGGTAATAGGAATCACCAATTTTAATCACATTTGTTGCAGAAAAAAACAATCCTGAAGTAGTATTTGGTGATATTTTAACAGATGCTAAGTTATGAGAAGCATTGAAAAAATAATCTGAAATACCATTTACTCCCATATAATCAGCAGGAGCATTATAAGCTTTATAATTAACATTAAGAGCATACTTTTCTCTAAATTTATCGACAAAACTTGAATTATCATCATTTACAGCAGGAATAAACCCTGAAACCAAGTTATCCATCTTAGAAATTTTATTGATATAATCCATATCAGACTTACTCATAGGGTTTATATCAGGCGGAATCATATCTAATGCAACTAATTTTGGATTCGAATAAGTAGAAAAATAATCTAAAAGTTCAACATACATATATTTCGACCAAGGCCACGGATATTTACTTATTGAGGCATCATCAATAATAATTTCAACAATATTAGATGCTTCCATTTTATTAGCAGAAAAATTACTAATAAAAAAGCTTCTAAAATTTGGCTCTAAATAGGTATAAGATAATACTAGAGCTATAACAACAAATACAAAATATATTAAAGCTGAATTTATATAAAACCATTTATTTTTTAACTTCTTCATTTCGAGCTCCCCAAATGCTATTTTATTTTATGATATAATAAATTATGAAAAAAGGATAGATTATGAACATAAATTTAATAGAAAAACTTTCAGAAAACAGAATACTTCCAATTATAAGAAGTACAGATCCGCAGGATGTAATAGATACAGCCAAAGCACTAATTGATGGCGGACTTGATATTATGGAAATCAATGTGGAAACACCGAAGATTTTCAATGCAATAAGAGCACTTTCAAAAGATGCTATTATTTGTGCAGGTGGAATTATAACATCAATACAAGCTCAAGCAGCAATTGATTCAGGTGCAAAGATCATATCTTCACCAATATTCCAACAAAATTTGCTAAAAATATCAAAGGATAAGAAGTTACCTTTTATTGCTGGGACTTCAACAGCAAATGAAGCATATAACGCTTGGAAATCAAGAATTCCTGTAGTAAAGATTTATCCAATTACAGCAATGGGGGGAGTTCAATATATTGAAAACCTTTTACGTCCAATGCCGTTTTTAAATGTTGTACCGCAAGGGAATGTAAAACTTGAAGAAGTAAAAGACTATATAAAAGCAGGAGCATTGGCTGTCGGTATTGGCAGACAATTAACGTCGGCAGATTCGTATTCCGAAATAACAAAACGTGCACAAATGTTATTAGAACAGGTAAAATAAACAATGACTGATAATAAATTCGATTTAATTACAATCGGCGAAAGTTTAATAGAATTTTCAACAAATCAAAAACTAGAAGATGCAGAATGCTTACATAAATACTATGGTGGAGATTCACTTGTTGTCGCAGTTGCAGCAAAAAGATTAAATGCTAAAGTCGGATTTATAACTTGTTTGGGAGATGATTCTTTTAAAGATTATTTACTTTCAAGCTGGAACAAAGAAGGTTTGGATATAAGTCATGTTAAGGTTGTAAATGATCAAAATGGTATTTATATGGTTTCCAGAGCATCTGTAGATGATAAAGAATTCGTTTATTACCGTAAAAAAATTGCTCCGGCAAAACTTTCCATTGATGATATTGATGAAGAATATATTAAAAACTCAAAGATTGTGTATGCCTCTGGAATTACTCAATCATTATCTCTAAACTCAAGAGAAGCTGTTAAACGAGCTTTTGAAATAGCAAAAGAGAATGGTATTTTAACAGCATACGACCCAAATTATTCATCAATAATATCCTCTCCTGAAGATGCAAAAGAATACTTTGATGAAATAATACCTTTGACAGATATTTTATTTATGAGTTCAAAATATGATACAAAAAGCATCTTTGAAATCGAATCATTGGAAAATATAGTAAAACACCTGACAGATTGCGGAATTCAAACTATCGTAATTAAGTCTAGCAAAGATAAAGGATATTTTGTTAATAACCAATGTAATACCAGTTTCATACCTTTTTATACTGAGAATATTATAGATACAACATCATCCGGAGATGCATTTAATGGTGCGTTTCTATATTCAATAGCAAATGGCTACAATCCTGTCGAAGCCGCTAAAATTGCATCTATTGACGCAGGGTTACAAGCTCAAGGTATAGGTGCAATTAAATCAACACCTTACCACGATGAAGTTTTTAAAATTTTCAAAACTGAGGAATTCTAATGAAAAAAAGATTTGTATTATCAGGATATTTTGGCTTCAAAAACTTTGGAGATGAAGCTATATTGTCTGTATTGATAAACAAATTACAAAAAGACGGACATAAGATTACTGTTATATCTTCAGATCCAAAATATACAACTGAACAATATAAGTATATAAGAAGCATCCAAACATTTAAAATTCTTGATATTATATTTGCAATACTCAAATCAGATGTCTTAGTATCCGGTGGAGGAAGTCTTTTGCAGGATGTAACAAGTATAAAAAGCTTGATTTACTATCTTACTATTATATTTATTGCTTTGATACTACAAAAAAAAGTAATTATATTTGCACAAGGTATTGGCCCAATCAATAACAAATTCGGGCAAATTCTAACAAAAATTCTATTAAAACACTGTACTTATGTTAGTGTAAGAGATAAAAAAAGCTTCGAATTGCTCGAATCTTGGGGAATAGAATCTGACTTATTATGCGATCCAATATTTTCAACAGTAATACCATCTACAGAAAAAACTAATACTGTAGCTGTTCAACTAAGAAATTTTAACACAATGAATAGGGATTTTATTGACAGATTAGCTCAAAAAACAGTCCAAGAATTCTCTGAGAAAAAAATAGAAATTTTTTCATTTCAAGATTCAATAGACTATGATATTTGCCAAGAATTTCAAAAAGCAGTTAACCTTCTAAACCCTCATATAGAAACAAAATTATATTCGAACCTATCTAACGAGGATATAATAAACAAACTCTCAAAAGCTGAATTCTTAATTGCAATGAGATTCCATGCAATAATTATTGGACTACTTGCAGAATGTAAAATTCTTTCTATAAACTACGATATCAAAGTTGAAAAAATATCTAACGAATTCAATATACCAATGCTGGATTTAAAAAAAGAATTTTCTACTCAGTTTAATGAACTAAAAAAACAAATACCTCAAAATAAAAAAGAACAATTAAAAAAGAATAGCTTCAATTGGACTAATTTTGACTTGGCTATAAATAAATAGTTATGTAAATTTATATTACCAAAATATTACCCATGTGGCTAATATTTTCAAGTAACACGGCTTAATCCAAGTTTCACCATATAAAATTAATCTTAGAGAGATTATTTAAAGAAAATGGAGGCGATATGGTGAAAAATTTAGTTGTCGGTGCGGGATTCTCAGGAGCGACAATAGCCTACTTAATTGCGTCAAAGCTAAATGAAAAAGTTCTTGTTATTGATAAAAAAGACCATATAGCAGGTAATTGTTACGATTACCACGATAAAAATAATATTATGATACATAAATACGGTTCTCATATTTTTCATACTTCAAATGAAAAAGTTTGGGAATTTCTAAAACAATTCACCGACTTTAACCAATACATGCATAAGGTCATTGCTGTTATCGATGGAATTGAAACAACAATACCTTTTAACATAAACACATTGTACGATGTATTCCCAAACTCTCTTGCACAACGTCTGGAAACAAAATTATTAAAACAATTTGAGTTTAATAAAAAAGTTCCAATTCTTGAGTTCAAGAAGCAAGATGATGAGGACTTAAAATTCCTTGCTGACTATGTATATGAAAAAGTATTTTTACATTACACAACAAAGCAATGGGGAGTGAGCCCTACAGATGTAGATGGGGCCGTAACTGCAAGAGTTCCTGTATATATAAGCAAAGATAACAGATATTTTCAAGACAAATATCAAGGAATCCCTCTGAACGGGTATACTCAAGTTATCAAAAATATGCTTAATCATCCAAATATCGAAGTAAAACTCAATACCGATTACAAGGATTTAACCGAAAATTACGAAAGAGTTTTCTATACCGGCGCTATTGACGAGTATTACAACTTTGAATTTGGAGAATTACCTTACAGAAGCGTAAACTTCAAATTTGAAGAATATGATAGAGAGTTCTACCAACAAAATACCGTAGTTAACTACCCTTGCAATTACGATTTCACAAGGATTCATGAATATAAGCACTATCTGAACGATAAATCTGACAAGACAGTTATTGCAAAAGAATATTCAGAATTCTTTGAAGTAGGAAAAAACGAAAGATATTATCCGATTCCAAAAGATGAAAATATAGAACTCTATAATAAATATTTAAATAAAGCTAAAGAAGAAAAAAATATTTATTTTCTTGGCAGGCTTGGTGATTACAAATACTACGACATGGATAAGGCTATTGCCCGTGCAATTGAATTATTCGAAGAGGTAAAACAAAATAATGGTTAGCAATATAAAAATATTAATAACTACCCATAAACCTTTTAAAATTCCTAAAGAAGAACATTTTGTACCAATTCATGCCGGCAGAGAAATTGCATTTGAAACAGCAAAAGATGGCTCAATTGATCAAAAAGATTTTGATTGGCTGATGCAAAATACAATCGGAGATAACTCCGGAGATAATATTTCCACCAAAAACCGTTTGTACTCCGAATGCACAGCTCTTTATTGGGCGTGGAAAAACTACGATAAAATAGGGAATCCTGAATATATTGGCTTAATGCATTATAGAAGACATTTTATATTCAATGAAGAGTACTTCCAAAATAAAGAAAAAAATAAATTAGAAAAAGCCTTATCATATATTTCTGAAGAATTTATTAGCGAGAATTATCTGAATAATATTGGCTTAAATTCAGAAAATATCAATAAAATATGCAATAATTACGATTTAGTAGTAACAGAAGATTCAGATTTAAGCATAATAAATAATGCCAGAAATATAAAAGAAGATTATGCAATGACTATTGCAGGAACAAAAGTTGAAGATTTTGAGTTGATGGTTAAAATATTAAACCAACAACATCCTGAATTCACATCACTTATAAATCAAAAAATTATAGGTCACCAAAAATCTCTATATCAAATGTTTATTATGAAAAAAGAACTATTTTTTGAATATTGTGAATTCTTATTCAATATTTTATTTGAGCTGGAAAAGCAAACAGATTTTACAAACTATTCAATAAATGGGAAACGCTCACTCGGCTATTTAGCAGAAGAACTACTTGCAGTTTTTGTCTGGATGAAAGAAATTGATCCAAACATAAAAATAAAAAAACTTGGTTGCACACTTATTGAGTATCCTTATGCAGATCAAACTTTAAATGAGATTTTGAAAAAAGGTTGTCCAAAATTAGTAGAATACCTATTTTTCAAACTAAAATCATTCTTTTTGAATGGAGTAGAAAAACAAATTAATAAAGAGAGATACCAAGGAATCAGAAATCAACGAAAAGCTTATAAGAAATTGCAAAGACTTTTATCGGCGTAATAGGAGAAAATCAGTGGGAAATAATATAAAAGAAAAAATTAATAATATTGATTTTGTAAAAAACTACAAAAGAATGTGGCCATATATTAAACCTTATTGGTTTAGAGCTCTTATGGCAATTTTAATATGTATTCCTATAGGATCACTTGATGCAATAATAGCACTTTCACTAAAACCATATATGGACATTGTAATGGTTGATAAATCAATACAATCACCTTGGTATATCCCTATCGGAATTGTAATATTTACTTGTTTACAAGGATTTCTTAACTATCTTGCAACATATTTAAATACTTGGGTTGGCGGGAAAATAACTTGTGCGTTAAAAATGGATTTATATAAAAAACTTCTGACATTTGAAACAACCTTCTTTGATTCCAGAAAATCCGGAGATATTATATATCGATTTAACAAAGATGCTGACCAAGCTTGCTCTGGTTTATTAAACAACATTAAAACCTTTACATCAAGACTATTTTCATCCATTTCACTTATGGCAGTTTTAATATACAATTCTTGGCAACTATCAATAATAGCTATAACTGTACTTGGATGTGCATTTCTACCTCTTGCAAAAATAAGAGAGCGCATTAAAGATGTTATGAATAAATCTGTAGCTGCCGGTTCACAAATAATTACTATCTACAATGAAACCTATTCAGGAAACAAAACTATAAGTTCTTACAATTTAGAAAAGATTCAAACAAACAAATTTCAAAAAATTCTAAACAATATTTTTAACTTCCAAATAAAAATTATCCAACGAACATCTTGGCTTTCACCAATGATGCATGTAATTGTATCAATTGGTATAGGTGCAGCAATAGGTTATGGAAGCCATTTAATTGTAACAAAAGCCATAACCAGTGGGAATTTCGTATCATTTATAACCGCACTAATAATGCTTTATACCCCAATCAAAAATCTTGGGAACAATCTAAACGATGTACAATTTTCATTTATGGCAATTGATCGAATCTTTGGAATGTTGAATAAAAAACCAGCAATTAAAAATTACGAAAATTGCATAGAAATGAAAAAGTTAGTAAAAACAATAGAATACAAAAAAGTTTCTTTCAAATACGGAGCAAAACTACCCAACGTATTAGAAAATATTAATTTTAAAATACAAGCAGGAACAACAACAGCGTTTGTTGGAAATTCCGGAGGAGGAAAAACCACTTTAGTAAACCTTTTACCTCGATTCTACGATATAACAGAAGGAGAAATACTTTTTGATGGGATAAATATTAAAGAATATTCACTTACATCACTAAGACAAAATATAGCAGTAGTATTTCAAGATAATTTCTTATTTTCAGGAACAATTAGAGAAAACATATTGCTAGGAAATCAAAAAGCTACAGAAGAAGAGATTAGAACCGCAATAAAAATGGCGTGTCTTGAAGAATTTATAGACAGCTTAGAAAAAGGCCTGGAAACAGAAATTGGAGAACGAGGAATAAGACTTTCCGGCGGACAAAAACAACGTGTCGCAATAGCACGTGCATTTTTAAAGAATGCTCCAATAGTAATTTTAGACGAAGCAACATCAGCCTTAGATAATAAAGCAGAAGCAGTTGTTCAAAAAGCAATAGATAACCTGATGATGGATAAAACAGTATTTGTAATCGCCCACCGACTATCAACAATTCAAAATGCAGATAAAATAATTGTGGTTAATCAAGGCCACATAGTAGAAGAGGGAACACACAATGAACTCTTAAATATAGAAAACGGAGCATATAAAACCTTATACAATGCTCAATTTAAAAATCAGGAGGCAACAGTTTAAATGGAAAAGAACCCGAAACTTTCAATAATAGTACCAATATATGGAGTTGAAAAATACTTAGAAGAATGTCTTGATTCAATTATTAACCAGACATTTAAAGATATGGAAATAATACTGATTGATGATGGTGGAAAAGATAATTGTCCACAAATAATTGATGACTATGCAAAAAAGGATTCACGAATTATAGCAATTCACAAAGAAAACGGAGGATATGGAAACACTTGTAACAGAGGACTAGAATGTGCTATGGGTGAATATATAGCAATAGTAGAGCCGGATGATTTTATAGACAAAAATATGTATGAAGATTTATACAAACTGGCAAAAGATAACAACGCAGACATAGTAAAATCGGCATTTAATAAATTTATAGATACTGATTTAATTCAAGAAATAAAAAAAGTTAACTGGTACAAAGAGAAAAATCCACCTACAGGAATTTTTACAATAAAAGATTATGCCGAATTTTTATACTTTCATCCAAGTATCTGGAGTTGCATATATAAAAGAGAATTTTTAAATTCAAATAATATTAGATTTATTGAAGCTCCTGGAGCTGGCTGGACTGATAATCCTTTCCAAGTACAAACAATGTGTTTAGCGCAAAGAATTATCTATACTGATGAAGCATATTATAATTGGCGTTGTATAAATAAAAATCAATCTGATGACTTGAAAGATTATACATTACCATTTAAAAGAAGTGATGAAATACACCGTTGGTTGGGAACAAACAATATCAAGGATAAACAGATTTTAGAAGCACTATACAGACGTGAATTAGCCTATATACATATTGTAATGGGAATGAAAAACATTTCTGATAAAAACGATTGCTATGACCAAATAAAACAAATGTGCAAAAGAATGGACAAAGAGATTGTTAAAAACTCGAACAATATTGGCATTAAAGACAAAAACTTCTATAAAAGATGCTGTATAAATCCTAAAATTGCACAAATTGGTGTAAAAATCCGCAGATTCAGAAAACGTATTATATCAATAAATTGGAATAGACATAAAAAACTCATTAGATTATTTGGAAAAGAAATTATTAAAGGATAGTAAAAAATGGAAAAAACTATATTAACAGTTAGTAAAAAAGAATGTACAGGATGTGGAGCATGTTTTAATATCTGCCCAGTGAAATCAATATCAATGATAGAAAATGAAGAAGGTTTTTTGTATCCAGTAATAGATGAAACCAAGTGTACAAATTGTGGACTCTGCAAAAAAAGTTGTCCTCTTAATGATAGAAAAAATAACAATACCAAAACACCTGAATGTTATGCTGTCATGGCGAATGATGAAATTCGAAGTAAAAGTTCATCAGGTGGAATGTTTACACTACTTGCCAATTACGTTATAGAAAAAGGCGGATATGTTTGTGGTGCCGCATTTAATCAAGATTGGTCAGTTTCTCATATAATTATTGATAATAAAAATGATTTAGATAAACTCAGAGGCTCAAAATATCTTCAAAGTAATACTGAGAAATGCTTTACTGAGATAAAACAATTACTAAAAAATAATAAATTAGTATTATTTACAGGAACCCCTTGTCAAGTCGCAGGATTATACAGTTATCTAGGAACAAACTATGATAATCTTCTTAGCATGGAAATTCTTTGTCATGGTACACCTTCCTATAAAATATTAAATAAATATTTGAAAGAAAATCACAAAGATAAAAAACTTGAAGTAATAAATTTTCGCGATAAATCACTCAATTGGGGATGTGCAAATTTAACAATTTATCATGATTCTAACAAAATTTCAGTATTTAATGCTAAAGATGATGCATATGAAAAAGGATTTCATAAATCATTATTTAATAGAGAATCCTGTGCACCTTGCAAATTTGCACAATTACCAAGAATAGCAGACATTACAGCCGGAGACTGGTGGGGTATAGATAAAATAAAACCAGAGCTTAATGATAAAAAAGGAACAAGTCTTGTTCTAATAAATAATAAAAAAGCTAAAAAAATATTTTTAGAATTAAAATCTCAGATGGAAAAAGTCACTCAAATTCCACTTGAAGAGGCAAAAAAAAGTGTTAATGTTACAATATACAGACCTCTAAAACCACATCCAAAAAGAGAGTTTTTCTTTAAAAATTTAAAAAATTATTCTGTAAATGATTCCGTCACAATGGCTATAGAAAACAAATTTGAAGTTGGAATATTAGGTTTATTTGCAGCAAATAACTATGGTTGTGTTCTCACTGGATACGCTCTCTATAAAATTGCGCAAGAACTGGGATATACCACAGCATTTATAGATCGAAAATATAAAAATAAAACTTATAATCTTGAAACCATGAGTCGTAAATTTTTGCAAAAACAAAATGTAGTAGAAATATATGATGATGAAACACACAAACTAAATAATAATTTTAAAACATTTTTATGTGGTTCAGATCAACTATGGAATTATTCTTTGGATTTATGCAAAAGTAAATATTTTTTACTGGATTTTGCCCTTTCTAACAAAAGAAAAGTTGCTTATGCCACATCATTTGGCGAAAAATGGCATACAAAAGGACAAATTAACGAACACTATATATGTAATTTTCTATTTAATAGATTTAATAATATTTCAGTACGAGAAAATTATGCAATTGATATCTTAAAAAATCAATTTAATATAGATTCAATACAAGTATTAGATCCTGTTTTTGTTTGTAATCCTGAAACATATCATAATTTAGCCGAAAAGTCAGAACTACATCTTAACGAAGATTACATTTTTGCATATATACTTGATCCAACACCAGAAAAAAATCAAATTTTAAAATACATATCAGAAAAACTAAACAAAAAACTATATGTTTCAACTGATGCTGATTACAATAAAATAAAACGTTCAAAGATAACAGAAGGACATATTTTGGACGAGATTAGTATTGAAGATTGGTTGAATTATTATAAACACGCTAATTATATAATTACTGATTCATTTCACGGTACATGTTTCTCTATAATTTTTGAAAAACAATTTACATCAATTGGAAATCGAAATAGAGGCATAGGAAGATTTAACTCATTATTAGAAACTTTCAATCTAAAAGATCATATGTGTGAAACTCTTGAAGATATTAAAAATAATGACATGCTCAATCTAATAATTGATTATAATGAAGTCGGCAAAAATATCGAAAACAAAAAACTAATATCAAGGAATTGGTTAAAAGAAGCATTGGAAAAGCCTATCAATGAAGAAATTAAAGAATATGATTTATTCTATATATTAAAC